>VBKF01000222.1 GCA_005888095.1 Deltaproteobacteria bacterium
GACAGCGGCGGCACGCTCCACACCATCACCGACGGCACCTGGCAGGAGAGCACGATCACCTTCAACAACCGGCCGGCGGTCGACGGCCCGACGGTGGCGAGCCAGGGGCCGGTGCGGCTCGGGCAGACCGTCGACTTCAACGTCGCCTCGGCGGTCACCGGCGACGGCACCTACAACTTCGCCCTCGTCAACACGTCGAGCGACGAGTGCGACTACCGCTCGCGCGAGGGCGGCCCGGCGCCGAAGCTCGTGGTCACGGTGGCGGGGAGCCCGCCGAGCGTCACGATCAGCTCGCCGGCCGACGGCGCCGTCCGCTTCCACAACGACACGATCACGCTCGCCGGGCGGGCGAACGACGTGACGGACGGCGACCTGTCGAGCCAGATCCAGTGGACGTCGAGCCGCGACGGCGCCCTCGGCACGGGGGCGACGATCAGCACGAGCACGCTGAGCGTCGGCACGCACGTCATCACCGCCGCGGCGACCGACAACGACGGGCAGCGCGGCCAGGCCCAGGTGAGCATCCGCGTCCGCGACCCCAACGTGGCGCCCGTGGTCACGATCGGCGCGCCGGCCGACGGCGCCTCGGCGCCGGCGGGCAGCACGGTGATGCTCGGGGCCACCGCCACCGACGACTTCGACGGCAACGTCACGAGCAAGATCCAGTGGGCGTCGAGCCGTGACGGCGCGCTCGGCGGCGGCGGCACGCGCACCGTGACGCTCTCCGAGGGCACCCACGTCCTCACCGCCTCGGTCACCGACTCCGACGGCGCGACGGGCTCGGCGCAGGTGCGCCTCACGGTGACACCCACGCCGCCCGTGGTGGCGATCACCGGGCCGGCCGACGGCACCACCGTCTTCGCGGGAACGAGCCTCGCCTTCAGCGGCACCGCCAACGACGCCACCGACGGCAACCTCTCGGCGTCGCTCCGCTGGACGTCGGACCGCGACGGGCTCATCGGCTCGGGGGCGAGCTTCACGACCACGCGCCTCAGCGCCGGGACGCACGTCATCACCGCGTCGGCGACCGACCGGGGCGGCCTCACCGGCCAGGCGCTGCGCACCGTCGTCGTCCGGCCGCCGAACGCGCCTCCCGCCGTCTCCATCGCGGCCCCGGCGAACGGCACCTCCCTCCTCACCGGGAAGCCCGTGCTCCTCGCCGCCACCGCGACCGACGCCGAGGACGGCGACCTCGCCGCCGCCATCCGCTGGAGCTCGAGCCGCGACGGCGCCCTCGGGACGGGGGGCGCGGTCGTCGTCCCGAGCCTCTCGGTCGGCACCCACACGCTCAGCGTCTCCGCCACCGACCGGGACGGCGCGACGACCACGGCGACCGTCACCCTCAACGTGGTACCGACCACGGTCACCTTCGCCGCGGTGGCCGACACCTACGTCGACTCGAGCACCCCGTCGGGCAACTTCGGGACCGCCACCTCGCTGTGGGCGGACAACTCGCCCACCAAGCAGGCCTTCCTCCGCTTCGCGGTCTCCGGCCTCGGCACCCTGACCGTGCAGCAGGCGAAGCTGCGCATGACCGTCGGCTCGGCGAGCGCGTCGCTCAGCAACTCGGGCGGCATCGTCCACTCGATCACCAACAACACCTGGTCCGAGGCGACGACGACCTACAACACGCGTCCCGCGGTCGACGGGCCGACGCTCGCGAGCCAGGCGAGCGTGGCCTTGAAGCAGGTGATCGACTTCGACGTCACCACCGGGGTGCACGGCGACGGCACCTACAACTTCGCGATCGTCACCACGTCGGCGGACGAGGTCATCTACAACAGCCGCGAGGCCTCCAGCGGCCAGCCGCAGCTCGTGCTGACGCTCGGCGAGAACCAGACCCCCTACGTGCGCATCACCGCGCCGCCGAGCGGCTCCAAGGTCCTCCCGGGCGCCGCCGTCACCTTCACCGGCGCGGCCACCGATGCCGAGAACGGCAACCTCTCGAGCCAGATCCAGTGGACCTCGAGCCTCGACGGCCCGCTCGGCACCGGGGCCAGCGTCACGCTGTCGTCGCTGCGCTCCGGCATCCACACGATCACCGCGCGGGTGGCCGACGCGGGCGGGCTCACCGCCCAGGCGCAGATCACGGTCAACGTGCTGAACACCCCCGTCGTGCGCATCACGGCGCCCGCCAACGGGGCCGCCTTCTTCGCCGCCGACGGGCCCATCACCCTCACCGGCAGCGCGACCGACGTCGAGGACGGCAACCTGAGCGGCCGGCTCCAGTGGAGTTCGGACCGCGACGGCGCGCTGGCGATCGGCGCGACCATCCTCGCCTCCCAGCTCTCGATCGGCACGCACACGATCACCGCCATGGCCATCGACGACGACGGCCTCCACGGCCAGGCGTCGATCTCCATCCGTGTGCGCGGCCCGAACCAGCCGCCCGCCATCGCGATCACCTCGCCCGCCGACGGCACCTCGGTGCCCGCCGGCACGCCGACGGCGCTCACGGCCACGGTCACCGACGACTTCGACACCAACCTCGCGGGACAGGTGCGCTGGACCTCGGACCGCGACGGCGCGCTCGGCAACGGCCCGCGGACCGTGACCCTGTCGGAAGGCAGCCACATCCTCACCGCAGCCGTGACCGACTCCAACAACGCCACCGCCTCGGCGCAGGTCCACGTGACCATCGTGCCGTCGCCGCCCGTGGTCACGATCACGGCGCCCGCCGCGGGCACGCGCGTCTTCGCGGGCACGACCCTCACCTTCAGCGGCACGGCGATGGACGCCACCGACGGGAACCTGACGGCGGGGCTCCGCTGGACCTCGGACCGCGACGGCGCGATCGGCAGCGGCGCGGCCTTCTCGACCAGCCGGCTCTCGATCGGCACGCACACGATCACGGCCACCGCCACCGACCGGGGCAACCTCGTCGGTCAGGCGCCTCTCACGCTCATCATCCGCGGCCCGAACGTTCCTCCGGTCGTCACCATCGTGAAGCCGGCCGACGGCGGCGCGCTGCTCGGCGGCAAGCCGGTGCTGCTCAGCGCCGACGCCACGGACGCCGAGGACGGCGACCTGAGCGCCGCCATCCAGTGGACCTCGAGCCTCGACGGCGCGCTCGGCACCGGCGGTCTGGTCCTCGTGCCGAGCCTGTCGATCGGCACGCACACGCTGACCGCCGTCGTCACCGACGGCGACGGCGCGACGGCGACGACGAGTGTCACGGTGGCCATCCGGCCCTCGACGCTCATCCTCTCGGCGGTCGCAGACACCTACGTGGATGCCTCCCAGCCGACCGTGAAGCTCGGGACGCAGACCTCCCTGTGGGCGGACGCCTCGCCCGTCAAGCAGGCGTACCTGCGCTTCCAGGTGACCGGCATCGGCAGCCTGGCGGTCCAGTCGGCGCACCTGAAGCTCACGGCCAGCTCCGTGACCGCCGCGCCCAGCCCGTCCGGCGGCGCCCTCCATACCATCACCGACAACACGTGGTCCGAGGCGACGACGACCTTCAACAACCGGCCGGCGGTGGACGGCCCGACGCTCGGCACGCAGGGCGCGGTGGCCCTCCGCCAGGTGGTCGACTTCGACGTCAGCACCGCGGTGCGCAGCGACGGCACCTACAACTTCGGCCTGGTCACCACCAACGCCGACGAGGTGATCTACAACAGCCGCGAGGCCTCGAGCGGGCAGCCCCAGCTCTTCCTGACGCTCGCGCAGAACCAGACGCCGGCCGTCACCATCACCGCGCCGGCGAGCGGCACCAAGCGCCATCCCGGAGATGCGATCACCTTCACGGGCCGCGCGCTCGATGCCGAGAACGGCGACCTGTCGAGCCAGATCCAGTGGCGCTCCGACATCGACGGGCTTCTCGGCACGGGGGCCAGCCTCACCTACCCGATGCTCTCGCCCGGCACGCACACCATCAGCGCGCGCGTGACGGACGCCTCGGGCCTCGCCGCCGAGGCCCACATCACCGTCGTCGTGGCGCACCCCCCGATGGTCGGGATCGCGGCCCCGCCCGATGGCTCGGTCTACTACCTGACCGACCTGCCCGTCAGCTTCACGGGGCAGGCGAGCGACGTCGAGGACGGCGACCTGACCGCCCGCATCCAGTGGCGGTCCGACCTGGCTGGCCCGCTCGGCACCGGGGCGGCCATCAGCGCCGCCGGGCTCGCCATCGGCCGGCACACGATCACCGCCACGGTCACGGACTCCGACGGCCTCACCGGCGAGGCCGAGATCACGATCCGGGTGCGCGGTCCGAACGCGTCGCCCCAGCTCACCATCACCGCGCCGCACGACGGCGCCGCCGCGCCCGCGGGCACGACGGTGCAGCTCGCCGCCGCCGCCACCGACGACTTCGACGGCGACATCAGCAGCCGGGTCCGCTGGACGTCCGACCGCGACGGCGCGCTCTTCACGGGCGCCTCGCGCGCCCTCCTCCTCTCCGAGGGGAGCCACGTGCTCACCGCGTCCGTCGCCGACACCGACGGCGCGTCCGCCTCGGCGCAGGTCCACGTGACGATCACGCCGACGGCGCCCGTGGTGACGATCACCGCGCCGCCGGTTGGCACGCGCGTCTTCGCCGGCACGAACATCCCCTTCACCGCCACCGCGATCGATGCGACGGACGGCGACGTCGGCGCGACGCTGCGCTGGAACTCCAACCTCGACGGGCCGATCGGCACGGGCCCCGCGTTCTCCACCTCGCGCCTGAGCGCGGGCACGCACACGGTCACCGCCACGGCGAACGACACCGGGGGCCTCCTCGGGCGCGTGCAGGCGACCATCGTCATCCGGCCGCCGGACGCCGCACCCTCGGTCACCATCATCTCGCCGGGCGACGGCGCGGCGCTGCTGGTCGGGAAGCCGGTCGTCCTCGGCGCCACGGCCCTCGACGCGGAGGACGGCGACCTGAGCCCGACCATCCGCTGGACCTCGAGCCGCGACGGCGTCCTCGGCACCGGCCCGACGGTCCTCCGCCCGTCGCTCTCCGCCGGCACGCACACGCTCACCGCCACCGTCACGGACCTCGACGGCGCCACCGGCAGCGCGAGCATCACGGTGAACGTCGTCCCGGCGACCCTGGCCTTCAGCCCGGTCGCGGACACCTACGTTGACTCGGGCGCTGCCACCAAGGTGCTCGGCACGGCGACCACGATGCAGGCGGCGAGCTCCCCCGTCCGCCAGGCCTTCCTCCGCTTCCAGGTGAACGGGGTGGCCCCGCTGAAGGTCCAGCAGGCGCTCGTCCGCCTGACGGTCGGGTCGAGCAGCACTGACGCGAGCGCCGTCGGCGGCACGCTGCGCACGATCACGAACGGCACCTGGTCGGAGGCGACGACCACCTACAACACCCGCCCCGCGGTGGACGGCGCCGTCCTCTCGACCAAGGGGAAGGTCCTCACCAAGCAGGTGGTCGACTTCGACGCGACCTCCGCGGTCACCGGCGACGGCACCTACAACTTCGCGCTGGTCAGCAGCTCGACGGACTGGGTCACGTACCAGACGCGCGAGGCGACGACCGGCAAGCCGCAGCTCGTCCTCACGCTCACCCAGAACACGGCGCCGGTGGTCAACATCGCCGCCCCGGCGCCGAACGCCACCGTCAACATCGGCTCGCCCGTGACCTTCAGCGGGAAGGCGACCGACGCCGAGAGCGGCGACCTCTCGGGCCAGATCCAGTGGACGTCCAACCTCGACGGCGCCCTCGGCACGGGGGCGAGCATCACCGTGGCGCGCCTCCAGCCCGGCACGCACACCATCACGGCCCGCGTGACGGACGCGACCGGCCTGAGCGGCCGGGCGCAGATCACGCTCCAGGTCGGCCACAAGCCGAGCGTGGCCATCGCCATGCCGCAGAACCACAGCGTCTTCTACGTCGCCCAGGGGCCCGTCGCCCTGATGGGCACCGCCAGCGACTTCGAGGACGGCAACCTGAGCGGCCGGCTCCAGTGGAGCTCCGACCGCGACGGGTCGCTCGGCGCGGGCGGGAGCATCAGCCGTACGCTCAGCCTCGGCACGCACACGATCACCGCCGCCGTGACCGACGTCAACGGCAACGCCGGTCAGGCCCAGATCATCGTGCGGATGCGCGGACCGAACGTCGCGCCGGCCCTCGCCATCACCGCGCCGCAGGACAACTCGTCGGCGCCCGCGGACCGGGACGTGATCCTCACGGCCGCGGCCAACGACGACTTCGACGGCGACATCTCGAGCCAGGTCCAGTGGACGTCGAGCCGCCAGGGCGCGCTCTTCGTCGGCGCGTCGAAGGCGGTCCGGCTGCGCGAGGGCCAGCACACGATCACCGCCTCCGTCACCGACTCCGACGGCGCCACCTCGACCGCGCAGATCACCGTCATCATCACCCCGACGCCGCCCGCGCTCACCATCACCTCGCCGGCGGACGGCGGCACGGTGACACAGGACGCGAGCACGTCCTTCACCGCCACCGCCCTCGACGCGACCGACGGCGACCTCTCCTCGACGATCCGCTGGACGTCCGACCGCGACGGCGTGCTCGCCAGCGGCGCGAGCTTCGCGACGAACATGCTGAGCGAGGGCACGCACCACATCACGGTCACCGCGACCGACAGCGGCGGCCTGATGGGGAGCGCCGGCATCACGCTCAACGTGATCCGCGTCCCCGCGGTCACCGTCCTCCTCCCGCAGGTGAACGACGGCTTCCTCAGCGGCAACGCGGTCACCTTCTACGCGACCGCCACCGACCGCGTCGACGGCGACGTCGCCGCGAGCCTGGTCTGGACGTCCGACCTGGACGGCCAGCTCGGCACCGGCACCACCTTCACGACGAGCAGCCTGAGCGTCGGCACGCACACCATCACCGCCAAGGCGACCAACAGCGCGCACAACGACGGCTCCGCCCAGGTGCCGATCGTCGTGCACGTCGCCTCGTTCACCTTCGAGCCGATCGCCGACACCTACGGGGACGAGTCCTTCCCGACCACCAAGTTCGGCGCCTCCACCGAGCTCGACGTGGGCAGCTCGTCGCCGACGCGCAAGCAGAGCTTCCTGCGCTTCGTGGTGACCGGCATCGGAAACTTCCCCGTCATCGACACGCAGCTCCTGACGACGGTCACCGCGTCGAGCACGGCCTCGGGCGGCGCCGGCGGGCAGGTGAACAGCCTCAGCAGCAATGCCTGGTCCGAAGGCTTGACGACCTGGAACACCCGGCCGGTCATCGACGGCCCCGTGCTCGCGTCCAATCTGCTCCCCGTCGTGCAGGGCCAGCACGTGACCTTCGACCTCGGGGCGAGGGCGGTGGCCGCGGACGGCACCTACAACTTCGCGCTGACCAGCGCCTCCTCGGACGCGGCCAAGTACGAGAGCCGCGAGTCGCTCACCGTCGCCAACCGGCCGCACCTCGTCGTCATGCTCGGCCAGCCCGCCACGCGCCGGCTGCCGCAGGTGACGATCACCGCGCCCGGCGCGGGCTCGAGCTTCTTCGACGACCAGCCGGTGACGTTCACGGCGACCGCCCGGGACGACCGGGACGGCGACCTGAGCGGCACGATTGCCTGGCGCTCGAGCCTCGACGGCGCCCTCGGCACGGGCGCCAGCGTCACCGCCGCCACCCTCCACCGCGGCACGCACACGATCACCGCAACGGTGCGGAACGCGACCGGCCTCACGGGCGTCGCCACGGTGCAGCTGACGGTCTTCGACCGTCCGCCGGCCGTGACCATCACCGCGCCGCAGGACGGGCGGCTCTTCCCGGTCCACTTCGCCGCCACCTTCACCGCCACGGCGACCGACAACGTCGACGGCGACCTCGGGGCGTCGCTGGTGTGGACGTCCGACCGCGACGGCCAGCTCGGCACGGGCCGCTCGATCACAACCTCCACGCTCTCCGTCGGCGATCACCGCATCACGGCGAGCGTGACCAACAGCCTCGGCACGACTGGCAGCGCGGCGATCACGGTGACGGTCGGCAACGGCGCGCCGAAGGTCAAGATCACCGCGCCGGCCGACGGGACCGGCGTGGACGAGGGCACGACCGTCACGTTCACGGGCACGGCGAGCGACCCCGAGGACGGCGACCTCACGCCGGCGATCGCCTGGGCGTCCGACCTCCAGGGCGCGCTCGGCACCGGCGGGACCGTCTCCGCCCGGCTCACCACCGTCGGCACCCACCACATCACGGCCACGGCCGCGGACAGCGGCGGCCAGACGCGCGCGGCGGCGATCACCTTCACCGTCTACGCGGCGCCGCCGGTCCTCACCGTCGTCTCGCCGGCGGACGGCTTCTCGACCTCCGGGTCGGTCACCCTCAACGGCACCGCGGTCGACTTCAAGGACGGCGACCGCTCGGCGGCGATCAAGTGGTCGTCGAGCGTCGCCGGCTCGCTCGGCACGGGCGCGACGGTCACCGCGCCGCGCCTCGCCGCCGGCCGCCACGTCATCACCGCGTCGGTGACCGACAGCGACGGCCTCACGGCCACCAAGACGATCACCATCGGCGTCGGCAACGCGCCGCCGCGCGTCACGATCACGCAGCCGCTCGACGGCACCAGCGCCCCGGCCGGCACCCCGCTCACCTTCCAGGCGACCGCCATCGACGGCATCGACGGGAACGTCACGGCTCGCATCAGCTGGGTCTCGGACCTGAACGGCCCGATCGGCACGGGCGGCTCCATCGCCACCTCGACGCTCGCCCGCGGCACGCACGTGATCACCGCACAGGTCGCCGACTCGAGCGGCCTCACCGGCTCGGCCTTCGTCATCGTGACCATCACCCCCGGCTCGACGAACAACAACAAGGCCCCGCAGGTGACCATCGCCGCGCCGGCGTCCGGGGTGCAGGTGCCGGTCGGCTCCAGCCTCACCTTCACCGGGACCGCGATCGACGAGGCGGGCGACATCTCGGCCAACCTCTCGTGGGTCTCGAGCCTCGACGGCGTCATCGGGACGGGCCGCTCCTTCACCACGAGCACGCTCTCGCCCGGCACGCACCGGATCATGGCCTCGGTCAGCGACTCGGGCGGCCTGGTCGGCAGCGCGACCGTCGCGCTGACCGTCGGCACGGGCGGCATCAGCTTCCCCGCGGTCGCCGACGCCTACACCGACGCCAACACGGCGAACCAGTCGACGAACTTCGGGACGGCCACGGTCCTGCGCCTCTGGAACCAGCCCGTCGACCGCATCTACCTGCGCTTCAACGTGAGCGGCCTCCCGGCGGGTAGCGTCTCGCGCGCCATCGTCCGCCTGACGACCACCTCCGCCGTCAACGCGGGCAGCGACAGCGGCGGCGAGATCCACACGGTCAGCGCGCCGTGGGACGAGCTCACGCTTACGCACCTCACGAAGCCGGCCCTGGACGCCACCGTCCTCTCCTCGGTCGCCGGCCCGATCGTCCCCTCGCAGACCATCGACTACGACGTCAGCGGCGTGGTCACCGGCAACGGGACCTACGACTTCGGCCTGAAGACGCTCTCGGCCGACCGCGCCGAGTTCGTCTCGCGCGAGGGCGGCGCGGGCGCGCCGCAGCTCATCATCTTCCGCGACGCCCCGACGGCGACCAACCCGACCGTGCACATCACCGCGCCCGCGGACGGGACGACGGTCGGCGGCGGCTCGTCGATCGGCTTCACCGCGACGGCCACCGACCCGCAGGACGGCAACATCTCCTCGTCGCTCACCTGGCGGTCCGACCGCGACGGCGTCCTCGGCACCGGCCCCTCGATCACCGCGACGCTGAGCCTCGGCAACCACGTCATCACCGCGACGGCGCGCGACAGCGCGGGCACCGCGGCGGCCGACCTGATCCATGTGACGGTCGGGAGCGGCGCGCCCGCGGTCACCATCGCCGCCCCGGCGAACACCGGGAGCGAGATGTTCGGGAGGCCCGTCGCCTTCATCGGCTCGGCCACCGACATCCCCGACGGCGACCTCTCCTTCTCCCTCCAGTGGACGTCGAGCATCGACGGCCCGATCGGCACCGGCCCCTCCTTCACGAAGCGGCTCTCGGCCGGGACCCACACGATCACCGCGTCGGTCACCGACAGCGACCACAACGTCGGCACCGCCTCGATCACCTTCCAGGTGACGGCGACGCGGGTCGGCTACGAGGACTTCACCTACGGCCCCAGCATCGACGTGAACCTCGACAAGGCGACGTCCACCAAGCCGCAGTCGAAGCTCTGGTACGTCGACAACATCTGGTGGGGCGTCCTCTTCAACGCCCCGAAGAGCGAGTACCACATCTACCGGATGGACCTCGCGACGCAGACCTGGATCGACACCGGCGTCGCCGTCGACGACCGCGGCAAGAGCCGCTCCGACGTGCTCTGGGACGCGCAGGCCGGGAAGCTCTACATCGCCTCGCGCTACGGCTTCAGCGTCTCGCCGCCGCAGAACCGCCTCTACCGCTACACCTACTTCCCCGGCGCGCAGACCTGGGCGCTCGACGACAGCTTCCCCGTCAACATCGACGGCGGCGGCTGCGAGGCGCTCACCATCGCCAAGGACTCGACCGGCACCCTGTGGATCGCCTACATGGTGAACGGCCAGCTGCTCGTGAACCACACGATCGGCGGCGACGACACGCACTGGTCGCCGGCGTTCTTCCTCCCCGCTCCCGAGGGGAACCCGGCCAAGGCCGACGACGACGCCGAGGTCGAGTGGCTCCCCGGCAACCCCGGCAAGATCGGCATCTTCTGGTCGAACCAGCTGACGCAGCGGGACTACTTCGCCGTGCACGTCGACGGCACGCCCGCCGAGGACCCCAGCGCCTGGAAGTTCGAGCTCGCCGCCTCCGGCAGCTCCATCGCCGACGACCACAACAACATGAAGATCGCCTCGGACGGGCGCGCCTTCGTGGCGGTCAAGACGAGCCGCACCACGCCCGGCCAGACGCTGGTCGGCCTCCTGGTCCGCTCGGTCGACGGCACCTGGACGCCGCTCATCAAGGTCACCAACACCGACTTCGACCCGACGCGGCCGAACGTCGTCCTCGACGAGGTGAACCGCAAGGTCTACGTCTTCTACGCCTCCTTCTTCTCCGACATCTACTACAAGGCGAGCGACATGGACGCGCTCGCCTTCAACGACACGAGCGTCGGCACGCCGCTCATGGTGAGCGGCACGCATCCGGTCTCGCCGAGCGTCGGCGGGCCGGGCGGCATCAACAACGTCAGCACCACCAAGCAGGTGCTCGACCCGAGCAACGGCATCCTGGTCATCGCCTCCACCAGCGAGACCAACAAGTACTGGCACGGCTGGCTCGAGTACCCGAGGCCGGTGCCGGTGGTGACCATCGCGTCGCCTGCAAGCAACACGAAGGTGCGCGCAGGTTCGCCGGTCATCTTCTCCGCCACCGCGACGAGCGGCACGGACGGCGTGATCAGCTCGCTCCTCAAGTGGACCTCGAGCCGCGACGGCCAGATCGGCACGGGCGCGGGCTTGACGACCTCCAGCCTGTCGGCCGGCGTGCACACCATCACGGCGTCGGCGACCGACAGCGTCAAGCTCACCGGCAGCAGCCAGCTCACGCTCACGATCGAGGCCGACGCCCCGCCGGTGGTGACCATCACGTCCCCGGCCCGCGGCAACAAGTTCCGGCCCGGCCAGCCGATCACCTTCGCGGGCACGGCCATCGACTCGATCGACGGTGACCGCACCAGCGCCATGGTCTGGACGTCGGACCGCGACGGCCAGATCGGCACGGGCGGCACCTTCAGCCGCTCGAACCTGAGCCTCGGCCACCACACGATCACGGCGCGCGCCGCCGACACCGGCAGCCTCACCGGCAGCGCGGCAATCACCATCGACGTCGCCAACGTCTCGGCGCCGGTCCTGACGCTCACCTCCCCGGCCGACGGCAGGAAGTTCGCCTTCGGCGCGCCCATCCCCTTCGCCGCCACCGCCACCGACAGCTTCGACGGCGACCTCTCGGCGCGCATCCTGTGGACCTCCGACCGCGACGGCGCGATCGGCACGGGCGGCAGCTTCAACCGCGCGACGCTCAGCCGCGGCACGCACACCTTGACCGCGTCGATCACCGACACGGCCGGCCTCTCGGCCAGCGCCACGACGCACGTCACCGTCCTCGACGACGCCCCGCCGGTGGTGACGATCACCGCTCCGACGGCCACCCTCTTCGCGGACGGGAAGCCGATCACCTTCACCGCAACCGCCATCGACACGATCGACGGCGACCGGTCGTCGACGATCACCTGGACCTCCAACCGCGACGGGGCGATCGGCACCGGCGCGAGCTTCACGGCCAGCAGCCTCTCGATCGGCGTGCACGCGATCACCGCCTCGGCCACCGACCTCGCCAACCTCGCCGGCATGGCCCAGATCACGCTCGAGGTCCGCCACCAGGCGGCGCCGACCGTGGCCATCACGGCCCCCGCGGACAACACCGAGGTCCTCTTCGCCCAGACCGCGGCCTTCACCGCGACCGCCAGCGACACGATCGACGGCGACCTCGGCGCCGCCATCCGCTGGACGTCCGACCGCGACGGCGCGCTCGGCACCGGCGCGAGCCTCAGCACGAAGTCGCTCTCGCTCGGCCTGCACACCATCACCGCCGCCGCCACGAACAGCGGCAGCCTGACGGGCAGCGCGCAGATCCACCTGAACATCGCCTCCGGGCCGCAGATCGTCATCCTCGGTCCGCCCGACCTGACGGTCGCGGGCTTCGGCGAGCCGATCACCTTCTCGGCGATCGCGTTCGACTTCGAGGACGGCGACCTCTCGAGCCGCCTCACCTGGACCTCGAGCCGCGACGGCGTCCTCGGCACGGGCGCCACCCTCACGACGAGCGCGCTCTCGCGCGGCGTCCACACGATCACGGTCTCGGCCACCGACGCCGACCACCACACCGCGTCCGTCCAGCTCGCGGTCGAGATCATCGGCCGGCCGACGGTCATCATCGCCACGCCGGCCACGGGCGCGCTCTACAAGCCCGGCGATGCCGTCAGCCTCGTCGGCTTCGCGAGCGACCCGGTGGACGGCAGCCTGACCGGCTCCCTGGCCTGGACCTCCAGCCTCGACGGCGCCCTCGGCACGGGCGGCAGCCTCACCGTGACGACGCTCCGCTCCGGGACGCACACCCTCACCGCCAGCGCAACCAACCGGCGCGGCCTCACCGGCCAGAAGACGATCACGATCGTCGTCAACGACCCGCCGGTGGTGACGATCACGGCGCCGGCCGACGGCACGCGGTCCGTCCAGGGCACGCCCGTCACGCTCACGGCCAGCGCCACCGACCGCGAGGACGGGAGCCTCACCGCGGCCATCACCTGGACCTCCAGCCGCGACGGCGCGCTCGGCACCGGCGGCAGCCTCACCCTCTCGACGCTCACCGCGGGCGTGCACACCCTCACCGCCAGCGTCACCGACAGCGGCGGGCGGACGGCGTCGGCCTCGCGCTCGATCACGGTCTCCGGTCGGCCCGCGGTCACGATCACGACGCCGCTCAGCGGCGCGCGCTTCAACCAGGCCGATGTGATCTCGTTCACGGCCGCCGCCACCGACCCGGAGGACGGCGACGTGTCGAGCACGACCGCCTGGACCTCCGACCGCGACGGCGCGCTCGGCACGGGCGGGACCATCACCCACACGCTCAGCGCGGGCACGCACACCCTCACCGCGCGGGCCACGGACCGCGACGGCAACAGCGGCCAGGCCCAGGTCACGATCACGGTGAACGCCCCGCCGACGGTCACCATCGCCTCCCCGGCCGATCACGCCGACTTCGGCCACGCCGTCCCGGTCACGCTGCGGGCCACGGCGAGCGACCCCGAGGACGGGACCCTCACCCCCGTCATCGTCTGGACCTCCAGCCGCGACGGGTCGCTCGGCACGGGCGGCACGATCACGACCAGCGCCCTCAGCTCCGGCACGCACGTCATCACCGCCACGGTCGCCGACAGCGGCCACAGCACGGCGCGCGCATCGATCACGATCACGGTCAACGGCGGACCGGTGGTGACCATCACCGCCCCGGCGAGCGGCGCGAGCTATCTCCCGGGGACGGCGGTCAGCTTCACGGCCACCGCCGCCGACTTCGAGGACGGCGACCTGACCGCCCACCTCACGTGGAGCTCGAGCCGCGACGGCACGCTCGGCATGGGCGGGTCGATCACGGCGAGCGCGCTCAGCGCCGGCATCCACACCATCACCGCGTCGGTCAGCGACTCGAGCGGCAAGCTGGGCAGCATGCAGGTCATCGTCACGATCAACACGCCGCCGGTGGTGACCATCACCGCCCCGCCGGCGGGCACCAGCCCCGAGCCGCTCGCGGGGGTCACCTTCACCGCCACGGCCACCGACGCCGAGGACGGCAACCTGACCTCGGCGATCACCTGGACCTCGAGCCGCGACGGCGCGCTCGGCACGGGCGGCACGATCACCACGAGCGTGCTCTCGTCGGGCACGCACACGATCACGGCCGCGGTCACCGACAGCACGGGCCGGACCGCGACCGCCCAGCTGACGATCCGGGTCAACGCCACGCCGCGCCTCACGATCACCGCCCCGGCGCCCGGCACGAGCCCCGAGCCGCACGCCCCGATCACCTTCACCGCCACGGCCCTCGACGCCGAGGACGGCGACCTCACCACCGGCATCAGCTGGACCTCCAGCCGCGACGGGACGCTCGGCACGGGCGGCACGCTCACGACCAGCACCCTCTCGACCGGCACGCACACCATCCGAGCGACGGTCACCGACAGCAACGGCAAGCAGGCAAGCGCCACGCTGACGGTCGTCGTCAACACCACGCCCACGGTGCACATCCTCACGCCTGCCGATGGGGCGCGGCTCGAGCCGGTGCCGAGTACCTTCGCCGGCACGGCGAGCGACCCCGAGGACGGGGACGTCTCCTCGACCATCGACTGGGCCTCCGACCGCGACGGCCACCTCGGCAGCGGGGCCACCATCGTCGCGAGCCTCAGCTCCGGCACGCACGTCATCACCGCCTCGGTCACGGACGCCGGCGGCAAGCGCGCCGCGACGACCATCACGATCGTCGTCAACGCCACGCCGACGGTCGCCATCGGCGCCCCGGCGACCGGCTCGACCTTCGAGCACGGCGCCCCGATCACCTTCACCGGCACCGCGACCGACCGCGAGGACGGGACCCTGACCGGGTCGATCGCCTGGTCCTCGGACCGGGACGGGCTGCTCGGGACCGGCTTCAGCGTCACCACCGGCACGCTCAGCTCGGGGACTCACACCATCACTGCCTCGGCGACCGACTCCGGCGGCAAGACCGGCCGCGCGGCGATCACCGTCGTCGTGAACAGCACGCCGGCGGTCAGCATCAGCTCGCCGGCGGCGAGCGCGACCTTCGACCCGGGGGCTCCCGTCACGCTGAGCGCGGCGGCGAGCGACCTCGAGGACGGCAGCCTCACCGCGGCGATCGCCTGGACCTCGAGCCGCGACGGCGGACTCGGCACGGGCGGCACGATCACCACGAGCGCGCTCTCGACGGGCACGCACGTGCTCACCGCCTCCGCCACCGACCGCGGGGGCAAGACCGGCCGCGCCACGGTCACCATCACCATCAACACGACGCCGGCCGTCACCGTCACGGCGCCCGCCAACAACGCCACCTACGAGCTGGGCGCGGCGGTCACGCTCAGCGGCACGGCGACCGACGTCGAGGACGGCACCCTCACCGCGAACATCACTTGGATCTCGAGCCGTGACGGGAGTCTCGGCACGGGCAGCACGATCACGAGGAGCACGCTCACGAGCGGCACGCACGTGATCACGGCCGCGGCCACCGACAGCGGCGGCAAGACGGGCCGCGCCTCGATCACCATCACCGTCAACAACACGCCGGCGGCCCTGATCACCGCCCCCGCCACCGGCGCGACGTTCGAGCCGGGCGCCGCCGTCACCTTCACGGGCTCCGCCAGCGACACCGAGGACGGCGACCTCTCCGCGACCATCGCCTGGACCTCGAGCCGCGACGGCGCGCTCGGCACGGGCCGCACGATCACGGCGAGCGCGCTCACCACCGGCACGCACACCATCACCGCCACGGTCACCGACAGCGGCGGCAAGACCACCCACACCATGATCACCATCACGGTCAACGCCACGCCCGTCGTCGCGATCACCGCGCCCACGGGCACGACGTTCGAGCCGGGCGCCGCCGTCACCTTCACGGGCACGGCCACCGACGTCGAGGACGGCACCCTCACCTCGCGGATCGTCTGGACCTCGAGCCGCGACGGGGTGGTCGGCACCGGCGCCACGATCACGGTGAGCACGCTCTCGACCGGCATCCACACGATCACCGCCGCCGCCACCGACAACGCCAACAAGACGGGCCGGGCGACGATCACCATCGCCGTCAACGCCACCCCGACGGTCGCGATCACCGCGCCCGCGACGGGGGCGAGCTTGGAGCCCGGGGCCACCGCCACCTTCACCGCGACGGCCACCGACGTCGAGGACGGGAACCTCGCCTCGGCGGTCATCTGGACCTCGAGCCGGGACGGCCTCCTCGGCACGGGCCCGAGCGTGACGGTGAGCACGCTCTCGGCCGGCACGCACATCATCGCCGCCTCGGCCACCGACACCGCGGGCAAGACGGGCCGTGCGACGATCACCGTCACGATCAACGCGACCCCGCACGTCGCGATCACGGCCCCGGCGAGCGGCTCCAACTACGAGCCGGGGA
>VBKF01000223.1 GCA_005888095.1 Deltaproteobacteria bacterium
CACCGCGTCGGTGACCGACGCGGCCGGCCGGACGGCGAGCCGGTCGACCACCGTCCGCGTCGACGCCAACCCGACGGTCACGATCACCGCGCCGACGACCACCGTCTACAACCAGGGCGACACGATCACCTTCGCCGGCACGGCGTCCGACTTCGAGGACGGCGATCTCACGGCCCACCTCGTCTGGACCGAGGGCTCGACGACGCTCGCTACCGGCGCCGGCTTCGCCACGAGCACCCTCACCCCGGGCAGCCACACGATCACCGCGTCGGCCACCGACAGCGCCGGG
>VBKF01000224.1:0-8546 GCA_005888095.1 Deltaproteobacteria bacterium
CTCGACGAGGCGCCGGAGATGGATGATGGCCTCGGCGTAGCGCCGCTGCTGGACGAGCGCGGTCCCGAGGTCGACGCGTAGCTGGGCGTTGTCGGGCTCGTCCTGCAGCTCTGCGGTCCACAGCGCGATGGCCGCGTCGAGGTTGCCTTCGTCACGGCGGATGGCAGCGAGGTGGAGGCGCGCGTAAAACGACTTCCAGCCCAGTCGCAGGGCCTTCTCGTAGGAGTCCGCCGCCGCGCGCCGGTCGCCACGCTGCTCAAGGAGCGCGCCGAGCTGCTCCAGCGCGTACGCCGAGTCCGGCTTGATGCGCAGCGCTTCCTCGAGGTGCCGCTGCGCAGGCTCGAAGTCACCGCTGTCCAGCAATGCGTTGCCGAGGGTCTGGTGAGCGAAATAGTTCCGATCGGTGACCGCGATGGCCTGCTCGAGCAGCCGTCGGCTGTTCTGCCAGGTGCCGATCTGCCTCCAGCTCGAGGCGGCGAGGACGACCAACACGAGTGCGCTGCCGACAACGGCGGGCCCCCGCAGCGCTGGCCGATGCGAGATGGCGTCGTGCAGCCCCCAGGCGGCCATGACGTACACGCCGATCATGGGCAGGTAGGTGAAGCGATCGGCGTGCGACTGCTCCCCCACCTGCATGATGCCAATGACGGGTAGCAGCGTGACGAGATACCAGAGCCAGCCGACGAGGAGGTACGGCCGACGCCGCGCCGCCGCAACGCACAGCACCGTAATGGTCGCGAGCAGCACGGTCGCCCCCGCCGCCGGCCACAGGTAGTCGCCGACGCGCGTGCCGGGGATCATCCCTGGATGCGGATAGAAGACCGCCAGACGCGCCGGCCACAGGGTCTGGTACAGGTACGTGCAGTAGGCGAGCGGAGCATTGATGATCCGCCACGCGATCGGCAGCTCATCGCGCGATCGCACCGCGTCCATCCCCTGCTGCGCAAACAGCGTGAGTGCGGCCGCTGCGGCGGAGATGGCGACGAGCGGCAGCTTCTCGACGACCAGGCGGCCGACGGGAAGCCGGGAACGGGCGCTTCCTCCGGCCGCCGCGGGCGAGTACCCGCCCACCGCACCGAACACCGGGTCCCGCGCCGACCGGAGCCGCCCGAGCGGCCAGAAGTCGAGCATCAGCAGCACAGACGGCAGCGAGACGAGCATCGTCTTCGACATGAGGCCGGAGACGAATGCGGCACCGACGAGCGCGTAACGAGTCCTCGATGGCCGTCGTCCGTACGCCGCGTAGGCCAGGAGCGTGAGCATCCAGAACAGACCGCTCAGGACGTCCTTGCGCTCGCTCATCCATGCGACCGACTCGGCGCGCAGCGGGTGAAGCGCAAATAGCGCCGCCGCGAACGCACTGGGCCAGAGATCGCCAGTCAGCGCCCGGAGGGCCAGGAAGAGGAGGACGCCGTTGGCGGCGTGAATTCCGGCCGTCACCAGGTGCTGCGGCCCCGGGTCCGACCCGAAGACGCTGAAGTCGAGCATGTGCGACAGCCACGTGAGTGGACGCCAGTCGGCCTCGACCGACGACAACGCCCACCAGAGCCCGTGCCAGCTGAGCCCGTCGCTGACGATCGGGCGGTGCACGAGCAAGTAGTAGTCGTCCAGGTTGATGAATCCGAAGTCGCGTGTCTGCGCGTAGAGCGCCAGCACCGATGTCGCGAGGACAGCGCTGATCGCGGCCGCGGTCCGCACGTCGCGACGAGCAGAGCCCCCATCAGGCGCCGAGTTCACGCAACCTCGCTATCAGACTCCGGCCCCGCGACTCTACGCCGATCCCTCCCCATCCCGAGGGTGCGGTTACAGGCCAGCGGCCAATCCCCGGGAGCCGTGCACGGAGCGCTCGAGCACGTCACCGCGATCTGGGCGCGAACCTCTGGGTGCTAGCGTCCGCCTTTCCCACGGCACTCGCGCGCAAGCCGGACGACCCGCGATCGGTCCCGGGCACCTATGCGGAAGTGCGGGATCCGGGCAGCGTCTGATGAGAGCAGGCCGCAGCGCCATAGGGCCCTGCGCCGGCTACCCTGGCTTCCGCGTCTCGACCACTTCGAGCGAGAAGTCACGTACGCCTCGGATCGCCCTGAAGCGCTCCGCATCACCTGTGTAGAGCGTGGCGCCCAGCCGTCGGGCCGTCAGGGCGATCAGGACGTCATTGACGAGCGAGGCGTACCGTACCTCCCGTCCCGCCATGCGCAAGGCTCGTAGCACGAGCCCTGCCTCGTCGAAGACGGGCGCTGACGGAGCGACCAGCCTCGCCGACGCGGCATGGGCGCGGATGAGCTGGTCGAGCAGCCGGCGGGCCGGACGCGTTGCGGCTCCCACTCGCGGCTCCATTTGAACGACAGAGCTCAGGTAGCGCACGAATCCGGGCCCCACCATCAACGCCTCGTGCAGCCCGTGGTTGAGCCACCCCACATAGAGATTCGTATCCAGGAAAAGCTTGGTCATCCACGCCGGAACACGTCCTCGAACCCGCCCATCGCTTTCCCGCGCCGCAGAATGCGGACGATACGGTCCTCGGCGAGGACCATGTCGAGGGCACGGTCGAGCGTTTCCTGCTCGGTCTTCGTGCCCAGCATGCGGCGCGCCTTGTCGATCTTGCGCTGGTCGAGTTTGAGGTGCTTGTGGCGAATCGCCATGTTCACAACGTAGCCGTTCGTGAACATCCACCGCAAGGCCACGGGCCCCTCTCGGGCCCCCCATCACGCAGTCCGTCGAACCCGAGTGCCGGAACGTAAGGCTGCGGCTCCGTCGTCTTCACTCCTTCTGGTGCGTGCCGTGGTGCGCCGCTGGCGTGTCGAGTCCGTTGACCTCCTTCATCAGCTCCAGCTCCTTGTCGGACAGCTCCGGGAGGTGGCGGACGAAGAGCACCAGCTTCCAGTTCTCGTTGTCCTCGCCACCCCAGCCGGGCATCCCGGTGAAGCGGATGCCGTTCTTGATGATCGAGAGCAGCTCGCCGTCCGAGAGCTGCTGCGTGTCCCGGTCCCGCAGGTCGGGAGCGGGCGGGTAAAGACCTTCGTTGATCATCGTCTTCCCGCTCCCGTCGTTCGCGTGGCAGATCGCGCAGTGGTCGGCGAAGTGGTCCCGCCCTTCGGCCACGTTGAGCGGCGTCGGGCTGAGCGGGTTCCGCATCGCCTTCACCCCGGCCGGGGTGGCGAGCGAGCGGACCTTCCGGGCGAGGAACGTCTCGACGGCCGAGGGCTTCGCTCGCGCGCTGAACCCGTGCTGCCGCACGTACACGAGGAGGACACCCGCACACGCGATCAGAAACAGGACCACGAGCCCGAGGGCGCGCATCATTCGGTTCACCCGGCGAACGGCGAGAGCGTCTCGATCACGGCGTCGCCTTCGACCCGTGATGTGCTCCGCCCTCGATCACGATCTCCCGAGCGACCAGCTCGCCGGTCGGCAGCTTCGTCCCGAACACGGCGACGTGCGTGCCCGGCGCGAGGTCGGCGCGTGTGGCCTGCTGGCTCTCGCGCTCGACCTTCGTCTCGTCCGTGAGCGTCACCGGGACCGAGCCCGCGGCGGTCTTGAGGGACAGGTGGTCGCCCTGCACGGACGCCACCTCCCCTTCAGTCGGCTTCCCGCGGTGTAGCCGCGCCTCGTGGCCGAGCGCCACGATCGGCACGAGCACCATTATCGCGACTCCGAGGAGCTTCATCGTGTTCCTCCTGTACGCGTCGTGGACGTCGGCACGCGAATGCCGTCCGCGCGCAGCTCGTCCGCCTTCGCCAGCTCCGCAACCGTGCCGACCGGATGCTCGTACCAGCCGGGATCGTCGAAGCTGGTGATGCCGTCCCGGACCTTGAGGACCGTGAACATGCCGCCCATGTCGATCGGGCCGAACGGCCCCTTCCCGCCGACCATCGGGATGCTGTTCCGCGGCACGGCCATTCCCATCTGCGCCATCTCGCCCATCCCCGTACTGCCCATCGTCATGTAATCGGGAAGCAGCTGCCGGACCTTCGCGTCGAGGTCGTCGGTGTTCACGCCGAGCATGATCGGGACCCGGTGGCCCATCTGGTTCATCGTGTGGTGCGTCATGTGGCAGTGAAGGGCCCAGTCTCCGGGTTGATCGGCGACGAACTCGATGTCGCGCGTGCTGCCGACCGGGACCACCACGGTCGTCTCGGGCCACTGACCCTGCTCGGCGATTCGGCCGCCGTCGGTCGCCGCGATGCGGAACTGGTAGCCGTGGAGGTGGATCGGGTGGTGGTCGAGCGCGCTCAAATTCGCCAGGCGGATGCGGACGCGCTGACCGAGCTTCGCGACCAGCGGGCCCGTCCCCGGGAAGACCTTGCTGTTGAAGGTCAGCACGTTGAAGTCGCTCGGCTCGGTCGTGTCGGACTTGTTCGTGCCGGGCTTGATCGTCCACTCGTTCAACATGATGGCGAAGTCCCGGTCGACGCGCGGGGCGCCCGCGCCTCGCGGGTGCATGACGAACACACCCTGCATCCCCATGCCGATCTGGACCATCTCGTCGAAGTGCGGATGGTACATGAAGGTACCGGACTGGCGCAGCGTGAACTCGTACTTGAAAGTCTTGCCGGGCGGGATCGCGCGCTGGTTGAGGCCCGAGACGCCGTCCATTCCGTTCGGCAGCGTGATGCCATGCCAGTGGACGCTCGTCGGCTCCGGCAGGCGGTTCGTCACGTAGATCCGGACGCGGTCGCCCTCGACGGCCTCGATCAGCGGGCCGGGCGTCTGCCCGTTGTAGCCCCAGCACTCGACGACGAACCCTGGCGCGAACTCGCGGCGGACGCGCTCCGCGACGAGGTGATAGACCTTGACGCCGTTGAGGGCCTTCCACGGCAGCGTCGTCCCGTCCGGGACCACCACCGGCGTGTAGTCCCGACCGGGCTCACCTGGCGGTGCCGCGGTCTGCTCGCCACTCGGTGTCCCGGTCTCCGCCGCGGTCCCCTTCCGTGGCCGCTCGACACCCGGCACGTCTGCCCCGCGCGCCGCACGGGCGCGCAGAAGGGCCAGGCCACCAGCAACCGCGGCTCCCCTGATCATCATCTCTCTTCTCGACACCATCACTGGCCTCCTCCGTGGTGCATGTGGTGCTCGTGTTCGGCCGGCGGTGCCGGTGCGGCACCGGGCGCGGACGGGCGCGTCGGACCCGCGGGCAGGTCGCCGCCCACCCCCCGCTCGAGCTCCGCGCGTGCGAGCCAGTAATCCGTGAGCGTCTCGACGTACGCCCTGCCGGCCTCGATCTCGTCCCGCTTCGCCTGGAGCAGCTGGAAGACGCCGACCTGCATCGCGTTGTACTGGAGCTGCGTCCGCTCGACGATCTGCTGGCGGAGGGGCAGGACGACCGTCTCGAAGTACTCCACGCGCCTGCGGGCCGACTCCATGCGGGTGGCGGAGCGCCGCACCTGCGAGCGGATGTGGATCGCGAGCGCCGCGTACCGCCGCTGCCGCTCTCGCAGCTCCGCCACGGCCTTCGCCACCGCCGCCTGTCCCTGATCGAAGATCGGAGTGGAGAACTCGATGGCGGGTCCTGCGGACCACTCGCCCTCCGGCTCGCGCTCGGCCTCGCCACCGAACACCCCGTCCGGGAAGAGCGCCGTCACGCGCGCGAGTCCGAGGGAGCGCGCCTGCGCCTCGGCCGCCTGTCGTGCCGCGGCGAGGTCGAGGCGCTGCGACACGGCCAGGGACTCCAGCCCCTGTCGGCGCACGTCCTCCGTCGGCAAACCGGGGAGCCGCGGGGCGACCTTCCAGGCCGTGTTCGGTCCCCACAGGCCGAGGAGCGCGTTCAGCTCTTCACGGTCGGCCAGCACGTCGGCCTCCGCCCGTGCGAGGTCGAGCTTCGCCTCGTCGGCCAGCGCCCGCTCGCTCGCCAGGTCGAGGTCCGTGACGTTGCCGGCCTCGCGCTGTCGAGCCGCGATCTCGGCGGAAAGCTCGGTCGCGCGCGACACGGTCCGCCGGAGCTCCAGCATCTGTTCGGCGCCCTGGAGCGTGTAGACGGCGGTCTTCACGTTTCCGGCGAGGTCGATGACGGCTTGTGCGACCTCGAGCTTCGCCGCCTCGAGCTCCGCGGCCGCCACCCGCTTGCGGAGCGGAACCTCGAGGATGCGGATGAAGTCCTGGAGCAGGCTCAGCTCGGCGCCGGGTCCCGGCCCCGCCACGCCGAACCGCACGCTCGCGTGAAGCACCGGGTTCGGGAAGAGTCCCGTCTGCACGAAGTCCGCCTGCGCGATGCCGAGCCGCTCGTACGTGGCCTGCACGGCCGGGTTGTTGAAGAACGCGATCTGCACCGCGCTCTCGGGCGTCAGCTCCGCGGAGAGCAGTTCGCTCACGCGCTCCGTCACCGCCGCGCCCGCGGACGTGCCCTGGTTCCAGCTCACGCCAACCGACGTCCGCGTGGATAGGGAGCGTTGCACATCGTCGAAGCCCGCGCCGCGGGGAACCCTCACACAGGCGGCAGCGGCCACCAGCAGCGGGGCGGCGCTCGCAGCCCTCATCGCCGGTCCTCCCCTTCGCCGTCGGCTGGAACCAGCGTCATCCCGCACTTCGGGCGACCTCGGGGTGCCGGAGCAGGTCGTCCTGTCGGGCGAGCTTCCGGTGCAACCGCCCGGCTCCCCGTACACGCGCACGGGCGACGTGCTGGTCGTAGCCTGCGCGCTCCTTCTGGTGGCGATGGGGCTGTCGGCGCGCCGGGGGTCGCCGCGGCGACGAGATGAATCCCTTCCGGCCCCTACACGGTGAGCGTGATCTGGTTCGAGGGCCGGGCGTCGGCATCGCGCAGCTCGTAGGCGAACGTCCCGCGGCGTGGGCCGAGGAAGTTCACGAACAGGCCGTCGTTTCGGCGTCCTCATGAGCCGGGTGCCGTTTCGCCAGACCGACACCGTGCCGCCGTGTGCCCCCGACCAGACGAGCCGAGCGTAGGAGTTCCCGTAGCGTGTCCGCCAGGCGCGGCCGTGCAGGGTGATGTCCGTCGGCTGGGGCTCGGTGCCCACTGGCGGCACCCCGAGGATGCCAGGGATCTGCGCCGCGGTCTCGCGCGTGAACTTGTGCTTGAAAGCATCTTGCCATGGTGTCATTTGCGAGTAGGCGAGGGTGAACCCCGCCATGAAGGCTTCCCCCACGAGCGTGTAGTACTCGGCGTCGTAGTCCCGGCGCTCCCACCACGTGTGCGTGTCGGCGCGTATATGGGGCTCCGGAGCGACTCCGGGATCGGGAAGGGGGCGGCGTAGAGTGGCGGGGCCAAGGTTTGATAGGGCGGGTTACGTAAACTCTGGCGCCTAATGAGGGCTATGCCCGCGGGTCCATGGGGACGAGGATGACGGTCCAGTCCTCATGCGTGGTCACGCCGTTGCGATGCCCCGCGGTGAGCCGCTCGCGGACGTGCGAGTGGAGCGCCCTCCATGAGCCCTCATTCGGATAGCCTCCCTTCTTGAGGACCGCTACCTGGAGAGCACCGGCCCGGAGCGTTGATGAGACGAGCTTCTCCAGACCGTGGCTCCCGTCGAGGAATGCGGTCAGGTGGCTGAACGCCCCGTGGCGCCGCAGGGAGAGGCGTAGGGCTGAGCCATTGGGCAACCGGAGCCGCAGATCGTAACCCCGGCGCGTCAGCGGCCAGCGTCTCCAGGGTATGGCAGGACGGATTGTGCCATGGCCCAGACAGCATCAACTCGAAGATCGCGCCCGAGGAGGTGCCGCGATCCAGGCCTGCGCGATCGTCCATGTCCCGCGCGGCGAGGTGCTGCGGCTGCGGGCAGCAGTTCCCCGCCGTCTGTCTCAAAGAGGCTCCCCGAGACTCTATGCTCCTACTTCCCGTGCGAGACGGCCCGGCGGCCGCGCCGAGGACGACGAGCCGCGCGCCAAGGGCGAGACGATGAGCGATCACGTCGCGCTCCTCCGACAGGGCTGCCGACCAACCCGTACATGATGAACTCGGACACTGCCGCGACGCGCTCGCTGAGCGTCTCGGGTGCAAGCGGGTCGCGGTCCCACAGGAGCCTCAGGAGCGGCACGAGCTGGAAGTACCACAGCGTGAGCCCGCTGATGTTCACTAGCGCGTGCATGGCGTCGCCGGGTCGGAGCAAACCGCTCGCCACGTCGCGCTCGATGTCCGCGGCGCCGCGCGCGAAGAGCGGACCCAGGTGCTCGCGCACGAGCCCGGGCAGGTGGGGCCCCGCATCCGTCACCTCGCGGAGCAGGACCTTGAGCGCGTCGAGGTTGCTCGCCGCGGCGGCGGTCATGCCCGCGACCGCGTCGGACAGGGCAATTGGCCCGGGAAGTTGCCGGGAGCGTTCGTGAACGGCCACCATGCCGATGATCACGCGCTCGAGCACGGCCCGGTACAGTGCATCTTTGCTGGTGAAGTAATAAAATAGCATGCGCTTGTGGATGCTGGCGCGTGTGGCAATCTCGCGGGTGGTGGAACCGGCGTAGCCGCGCTCGGCGAAGACTGCCTCCGCCGCAGCAAGGATGCGGCGACGGACCGCATCTCCGTCGCCCCTCACGCGCAGGGTCTGTGCACAGGGATCCACGGCGGTGCCATGCGGTGTACCCGCACCTCAAGCGCACTGCCA
>VBKF01000224.1:8556-12181 GCA_005888095.1 Deltaproteobacteria bacterium
CACTGTCAAGGGAAATTGTGAGGCCGCTCTCACGCACCACGGCCGCGCCCCCGGGCCTGCGGTCGGTGACGGCACTCGCTCTCCCCGCGCCGGCCACTGGTCCTCCCTGTACCGCTCGGTACGCCGCCCGGGGGGCCACCAGGCAGTGAAAGCGGCCGTACCGCTCGGTACGTGGTGCGCTCGCTGGAAACTGTAACAGGTACGTGTACCATACGGTACGTTAGTTCGCTGGATCTGCAGTTGTACGGCAAACATCCTGACGCGTCGTGACTTGACACCCACGCTGTCATAGCACTACCGAGGGCACGCGCATGACTGCGGAGGATGGCGCTCTGATAACGCGGATTCGGTCAACTTCAGGCCTTTGTCGGGACTATGCCCTCCATTGCACGGTGAAGGAAATGAAGTTCCATACGCATTGTGTGACCGAAGCTATCGACCCTCCTGTCCTAATGGCTCGTCATAGTACCGCAGAGCTAAGCAGCCGGGCCCCGCCGTGTACGGCGGCCGATCGCTCGACTCCTGCCGCAAACAGCCCGTGAATCGAGGGCCATCATGAGTGAAGTCCAACGGAGCCGGTGTACTATCGGTGACCCGAGCCTTGCTCCTAGACCCGCGAGCCCTGAGGGGCAAGTCGGGCGGCTGCATCGGTCCGTTCGGGAGCAGCTCCGGCCAAGCAGCGCGAGAGGAGGCCGATTCCATGATCCGCTATGCGCTCCTTGGGTTGCTGCGGGAACAGAGCGATTACGGCTACAGTCTCAAGCATCGCTTCGAGACGCGGGTGGGTGCGTGCTGGGAGCTGAACGTTGGCCAGGTCTACCAGACGCTGCAGGCCCTACGGCGCGCGGGATTCGTGAGCGAGGTGAAGCACGAGCACACGACAGCCGATGATTCCGAGAAGCACACCGCCCGGCGCATGTTCGCCCTAACACCGAAGGGCGTGCGCTTCCTCGAGCGCTGGTTGCGACGGACGCCCGATTCTCCTCGTCCCATCCGCGATGAGATCATCGTGCGCTTGCTGGTGCAGACACCCGATCAGCTCTCGGCGCTGCTCACCCACGTCGCGAAGAAGGAGCGTCTGCAGCGCGACCGGCTGATCCGCCTGCTCGGCCAACGCCATCGCGCCCTGAAGGAGAGCGACGAGGGTTTCGTGCGCCGTCTCAACTTCGAGGCCGTGGTGCGCCACACGCAGGCACACGTCGGCTGGCTCGAGTACTGCCGCGAGGCCCTCGAGGCGCGACTTGGTGAGGCCGAACTCGCCGCGAGCGTTTTAGCGGTCCGAGTTCGGCGTGAGGCGGCCGAAACCACCCAAAGACGGAAAGCGGAGGAGCCACACGTTGTATCGTCGTCGTGCGCGTAACGAAGTCCTCGTGTCGCTATTCCTGCACGTCGAGCTGCTCGACGGCGATGGCAGAGCTTTGGCGCGTGCCGCTCTGCGGCACTTCGACGATCCACCCCCGCCCGCGACAGCGTCGTTTCGCTCGTTTGCTCTTAGCGTGCGTCCTGCCTTTGACTTGGCGGCGCCGACGGTCTGGGGCGCACCCGATCTGCAGGTGAACGCTCCGAGCATGGCGAGAGGTGGCCGTTGCAAGTCGCCTTGATTACCGGGGCGACCGGTTTTCTCGGGCGCGAGGTCGTACGCAGCCTCCTGGCTCGCGATGCGGAAGCGACCCTCGTCGCTCTCGTCCGTGCGCCTGACGAGGCGGCGCTCGCCCGCCGCCGGCGGCGGCTCGTCGCCCGGCTGAGAGAGGCAGATGCCGCGCGGGTCATCGCCGTGCGCGGGGATGTCACCGAGCCGCGCCTCGGATTGTCGCCGAAGGCCTACCTGGCCCTCGCCAGCCGCGTCGAGCGGCTCGTCCACGTCGCAGCAGCCACGAGCTTCGACCTACCCGTGGACGAGGCGAGGCGCCGGAACGTGGCCGGCACGGCACACGTGATCGATCTCTGTCGCACCATCAAGCGGCGAGGCGGGCTCGGACGGCTCGACCACGTGAGCACGGCCTTCGTCGCCGGCGACCGCACCGACCTCGTGCAAGAGGACGAACTCGACGCTGGCCAGGGATTCCGAAACACCTACGAGCGCAGCAAGTTCGAGGCGGAGCGGTTGTGCGTCGCCATGCGATGCGAGCTGCCGGTGGTCATTCACCGCCCGTCGATCATCGTCGGTCATTCCATCACCGGCGAGACGACGAGCTACAAGGGGCTCTACGGACCGCTCCAGGTGCTCGTGCCGTTCTACCGGCGCTGGCAGCCGTTGACCCGTTTCGTCCCTCTACCGGCCTGCCGCCGCTGCCCGCTCGACGTCGTCCCTGTGGACTGGGTGGGGGATGCTGTGGCCACCCTCTATCACCGCTCGGATGCCGATGGCCGCAGTTACCACTTGGCCGCCGGGCCGACGGGGGCCCCCACGGTCGAGGAGGTGGCCGCCCTCACCTGTGAATACTTCGGAGCTAGGTCCCGGCGGCTCGTCGATCCTCGCGGGCCGCTCGGATGTCTCGGCCGCGCCGCCGCCCCACTCCTGCGGCTGGCGTGGCCGGCGCTGGCGCGCCGGGTGGCAAACTACCTGCCATACATGATAAGCAACCCGTCCTTCGACACACGCAACACACGTGCGGCTGGCCTCGCACCACCCCCGTTTGCCACCTACTTCCCACACGTGCTCCGCCATGCGGATACGGCCGGCTTCGGCCGCAGGACACCATCGCGAACGCCCGCCATGCGCCGCGCTTCCGTCGAGGGAACGCTGGTGGTGAGCACATGACCAGCGGGGTCGCGCGCTGCCTCGCCGAGGTCCGGCTGGCCCTCTCCGTCGCCGCGGTAGCGGGTTGCGTGCTCGGGGTGCGCGAGGGGCTCCTCACGCTAGAAGCCAACGCGTTCGTCCAGCCGGAGCACTATCTTCTCGCCTACGTCGGCGTTCCGATCCTCTGCGGCCTGGCCCTCGCCGCGCTAGTCGTCCTGCCCGTGGCTTTGGCGCGTGCATGCGCCGTGCGCGCACTGGCCCGCGGGCGCAGCCTCGCGCTCTATGCCGGCTTCCTGGGGTTCGGCGGTGGTGTCGCCACGATGGCGCCGTGGGCCACCGCGCTCCTCTGCCGTCTGCGAGCCGTCGGCTTCGAGCCGGGGCGCCTCGGCGTCGTCGCGCTCTGGCTCCTTGCGCTGGGGGTCGCCGCGGGCGCGGCGCTCGTCGCGGTCGTCATCGCCGGCAGCGCGGCTCGGTCACGGACGCTGCTTCACCTCGCGACCCGCACCGCGCTCCTGCTCGGCGTCATGGCGCTCTGGCCAGCCGTGCGGTTCGCCGCCACCGACTGGAGGTGGCCGCCTGTGGTCCCACATCGCAACGACTCAAGCGCACCCGGACCGAACCTCGTGCTGATCTCAATCGACACGCTGCGCGCGGATCATCTCAGTGCGTACGGCGGGCCCCGCGGCCTCACGCCGAACCTGGACCGCCTGGCTGAAGCGGGGGTCACGTTCCGAGACACCATCACCTCCGCCCCATGGACGCTGCCGGCCGTCGCGTCCCTCATGACCGGTCTCCACCCGCGACACCATCGAGCCGGCGTGGTCACCAATCGTCGCGACCCTCTCGGGCGAGCTGCGCTTGCGAGCGGATCGTGGACACTGGCCG
>VBKF01000224.1:12228-24830 GCA_005888095.1 Deltaproteobacteria bacterium
CGGTATGGCCTTGGCGACGGCTTCGGGGGGTATGAGAATCTGACCATCGAGTCTGAGTTCTTCCTCGCCACACGTGAGGTGACGGCGGTCCGTCTACTCACGTGGCTCGTGCCCGACCTCGTGATCGGGGATCGCGGTGATACGGTGAGCGCACGTGCCACCGCGTGGCTCGAGCGCGCGGCACGCGACCGGCCCTTTTTCCTGTGGCTCCACTACGTGGACCCGCACGCGCCATACAGCCGTCCCGGCGCGAGCCGGCACAAAAGCTTTCGCGGCGACAGCTTGCTCACCGCAGAGTCATCCACGGATACGCCCCTCACCCTGAGCTCGCCAGACATCGCCCGCCTGCGTAGCGGGGAGCTGCGGCTCGACGACCGCGAGAAGGAGGCGGTCCGTGCGCTCTACCGCGGCGAGGTTGCCTACGTCGATGCCGCGGTCGGCCGGGTGCTCGGGGCGCTCGATCGGCTCGGGCTGGGGGAGCGAACGCTCGTCGTGTGTCTGAGCGATCACGGGGAGGAATTCTGGGAGCACGGGGGAGTGGAGCACGGCCATACCGTGTACGAGGAGGTGGTCCGCATTCCGTTACTCATGCGGTGGCCGGTCGCGCTGCCGTCCGGAGCGGCCGTCGAGAGCGTGGCGCGCATCGTCGACGTTGCGCCGACCATTCTCGATCTGCTCGGAATCCCTGCACCCGCGCACGTGGACGGCGTGACACTGCTCCCGCTCCTCCGTGGGGCGATCGAGGCGCCGCGCATCGCGTTGGTCGAGAACATGCTCTTCAGCGAGGAGCGGATCGGCGTCCGAACGGCAGATCGCAAGTACGTGCGCTGGGATTCGGGGAAGGAGGAGGCATACGATCTCGTTACCGACCCAGGCGAGTCGCGCGACCTTGCGGGCCTCGCGACGGCAGTCCAGCCGCTGCGCGAGCTGCTCGCGACATTCGAGCGGACGATCGGAAGGCGGGCGCTCATCGCGCGCACCCCACCACCCGACGGGGACTCCAGGGGTATGCTGCGCGCCCTCGGATACGTGCAGTAGCCTCGCGGCAGTACTCGAACCAGCGGACGTGCGCCGGAGTCTGCCGCACCGCGGCCTCGAAGGTTGGGACGGCGCGCGAACCCCTCGTCCCCCTCGCGTTCAGGCCGCGATCGCGTTGGGCGAGTAGGCATATCAGGTGGTCGCGCTGCAGACGCTCGTTCTTGGCGACGTTGGCCAGCAGCGCGGAGAGCTCATCGAGCGGCTAGCCGCGGGCTAGCCGGGGCTAGCCGCCGCACAGATGAACGGCGGCGAGCTTAGTTATAGTTAGGCCTACGTACCGAGCACGTCACTGTAGACCTATATGACCCGGCAGGCTCATTTTCTTCTTGCCGAGGCGCGCGCCTCCGGCGTAATCCGCGTACGGCACCAACCAAGGGGGGAAATCATGACATCGAGCCACCGGTCGAGGAAGCACCCTGTTGGACGGGATACGCTCGGGGCGTTGCGAGCGCTTGTTTGGGGCACCGCCTTGCTGTGTGCCGCGCCCTACGCGTACGCAGCAGGTAACTTGCAAGCGGTCATCCTCGATACAACGGGCGCTAAGGCCAGCACGCTGAGCATCGATCGCAACGGCAACGTCGACTTGGCGGAAATCCAGGACGGCTGCGCGCTGGGCGCCAACCCGATGACCGGGGCGCCGCTTGGCTACACGGGCCGCTCGCTCATCGAGTTCGGCACTCGGACGAAGAACGTCGGGTCCGACGACATCGTCCTCGGCTCGGCGGGCTGCAACTGTATGACGACCTTCAACTGCAACCCGGGCTTCGTCTGCTCGCAGTCGCACCATCACGTCCACTACAACAACTTCGCGGGGGCTAAGCTTGCCGACCCATCCGGCAAAGTCGTCGCGCGGAGCGAGAAGTACGGGTTCTGCGTCGAGGATCTCGGTCCGGCGAGCTGCCCCGTACATTACACCTGCAACTACATGGGCATCACCGCCGGATGCTTCGACGAGTACGACGCCGGCCTACCGTGTCAGTTCATCGATCTGACGGGCTACTCCCTGCCTGCCGGGCAATACACGATGACGCTGACGAGCGATCCGAAGAACAAAATTCCCGAGAGCAACGAAGGGGACAACACGGACACCGCGACGGTCACGATCCCGTGCACCCCGGGCGCCCTGTGTGCGGACGCGAATCACTGCACTCCCGACGGGGTCTGCAACGCGTCGGGCGCGTGTGTTCCGGGGAGCTGCGGGGCCGGCATGGCATGCGGCGACGGGCTCTGCGACGTGCCGTGTGTCGCCTCGTCGCTTCCCGCGGTGGTATCCTGGGGGCCCGGACGTCTGGACGTCTTCTGGAGGGGCTCGAACAACGCGCTCTGGCACATGTGGTACGACAACGGGCTGGCGCGGTGGGTCGGCCCGGAGAACCTCGGCGGGAACGTGACGGGCCGGCCGAAGGCCGTGTCGTGGGCGGCGGGGCGGCTCGACATCTTCTACAAGGGCGTGAGCGACCATCTCATCCACCGGTGGTGGGAGAACGGGTGGTCGGGGGAAGAGGACCATGGGGGGAACATGGGCTCCGATCCGGCGGCTGTCGCGCGAGACTTCAACCGGCTCGACGTCTTCTTTCGGGGCGGCGGCGGCGGCGATGATCTGAAGTGGGTGTCTTGGAATGGAGCTGCCTGGTCCGGAATTCAGTCTTTCTCCGCCACCGTCCTGAGCGAGCCCGACGTCATTTCCGCGAATCCCAACCATCTCGACGTGTTCTGGAAGAACAACACCAACGACCTCACGCACAAGTGGTGGGATGGGGCCAACTGGTCCGCCAACGAATCTTTCGCGGCCAGCATGACTTCCCCTCCGTCCGTAATCGACACGCCCGGACGCATCGACGCCTTTTGGCGGAACACCAACGACGACCTCGTCTGGAAGCCGTTCACCGGGACGTGGGGCAGCAACATGAACCTGGACGGCACTGTGACGTCCCGGCCCTCGGTGATCTCGTGGGGCACAAACCATCTCGACGTGTACTGGAAGGGCGGGAACGACGCGCTCAAGCACAAATGGACGTTCGACGGCGGGGCGAACTGGGTTGGACCGGAGGACCTCGGGGGTACCCTCTCGTCCGGACCCAACGCGGTCTCGTGGGGGAACGGGCACGTCGATGTCTTCTGGCAGAATTCGAGCGGCTTTATCTCGTATTCCCGCTTCATCGGCGGCGATTGGTCGGGGCCGGTCGACCTGTACTGAGCGAGGTACCGTCGCGATCCGGGGCGAATGCATCGGTTCGAGCGTTCGAGACTCCCGATGTGGGCGCGGGACGGTGGAATGACGTGAGCGGACCGACGCTCCACTTCGCGTTCTGGACGATGGGGGTGGCCGCGGGCGTCGTCGCCGCCGCTCTCGTCCTTCACGTAAGGCGCGCCCTCGCGCTCTCGACGGTGCTCGCTCTCGGCATCGCGGTGGGCGGGCTCCTGCTGGGCGCAAATCTTCAGTTCCGGTTGGAGATCTTTCCGGTCCGGGAAGCCCTCGACATCCATCGGGACACCCTCCTTCAGGGACCGATGCGCATTCCCCTCGGCCTCCTCGTGGGTGCCGTCCTCGCCGGCTTCTGGTGCATCCTCGTCGGGGCGCCGTGGCGTGAGACAGGGGATGCCTTGGCGGTCGCGGCCTCCGTCATGATTCCGATCGGGCGCGTCGGGTGCCTCGTGAACGGCTGCTGCATGGGAACGGTGTGCGGACGGTGGGTGGGGCGCTGGTGGTGTCCTCGCTACCCTTCCGGCACGCAAGCGTATGAGCGACAGTTCCGGGACGGACTCATTTCGCTGAGCGACCAGGTGTCGTTGCCGGCGCACCCGTTACCCGTTTACTTCGCCCTGACGTCCTTGCTGACGATCGGCATCCTGATCTGGCTCCTGCGGCGTCAGGCGCCGCCTGGGGCACCGCTGGCCGTCTTTTGCATCCTCCGCCCGCTGAGCAAGCTCCTGCTCGAGCCTTTGCGGGCGATGCCTCGACAGGGCGACCTGATGATCGCGATTCCGCTCGGCGTGCTGCTGGTGACCTTCGGCGTACTGGCCGTCCACTTCGTCCGCCGCTCACTCCGCGCGGAGCGCGCTGCGACGTCTCGCATTGCGACGCTCGCGCTCGTTGCGGGGATGGCATGGCTTCCCGCCGCCCTCCGCGCCGACGGTCCGCCGCCGGATGTGAACCCACAGGCGGCGCTGTGGACGCGGCTACTCGGCCGATACGCTCGCGATCCGCTCGGCAATTACGCTGAGCTGCGGCGGGTCGCCGGGCGCGCTCGGAGCGAGCTTCCGCCTCCCGTCGCCCTCGCCCTTGCTGACGGCTACCTGCGGATGCGGCACCCCGGCGCGGCCGCGAGGGTCCTCAAAGGCGTCCTCGCGCGAGGGGTCGGCGAGCCGTGGGCCGGGTGGGCCGACCTCGACCTCGGATGGGTGTTCCTCTCGAAGAACGACCTGGGGTCGGCCGCAATACAGTTCCAGCGCCTGGCCGCCGAGCGCGGCCCGGCCAGCGCGCTTGCGCAGTTGGGGGTCGCCCTCATCGAGGCGGGCGATGGCGAGTACGGCGCCGGCGAGCGATCCTTCGATGCCCTTGCGACGGACGACGGCGCCGACGAGCGGCTGCGAGACGCGGCCAGGCTCGGCGCCGCGTACACCAAATACTGGGCGGGGGAATTCGCCGAGGCCGTGGAGGCCTTCACTCGGGTCTCGGTCGATGGGCCGTTCGCCGACGACGCGCGGTACGGAAGTGCGATTTCGTCGTGGCACGCGGGGGCGCGCGAGGAATCGCTCGCTGTGCTCCGTCGGCTCGCGCAGTACCGCGATTCAGACCGGCCGCCGGCGGCGCGTGGGGCAGCTCTCTCTGATCGGCTGCTGCATCTCGAGTGGGGCGCGCTCCTTCGCGCAGGGTTCGCGCGCTACCGGCAGGCGCCGGTCGGTCCGCCCCAGATCGTCGCGGCATCGTTGCTCGACGGCGACGGCGTCGCGCTCGCGCGGGCGGCCCTGCACCGCCTGAGTCCGAATCACATCGAACGGCCTGCGTTGGAGGTTGCGGCCCCGGAGACCATCTCCGCGACGAACGCTGCGCCGCGCGACCCACTCCCGGACAGCTGTCCGGCCGAGATTCCGCGGGTGTCGGCGCGCCGCGCCGCCGGCGCACCCGCGGGCGGCGCCGGCACCGAGGTCAGTTCGTGGCGCTGGCGCGTCGCCGTCGTGGCCGGGGGTGCCGTGGTGCTCCTCTGGTGGATCGTCGCAACGAAGCGCCGGATGAGCGCTCGGCAAGGGGTCACAGTCCTCGCCCCGGAGGTGGGATCGGCCCCAGGCCGAAGCCCATGGTCCGCGGGCTCGTAGGTGCGCAGTGAGCAGCCGGCCGGACCGCCGCGTGACGGTGCGACCGGTTGGATCGCCCACCGGTAGCCGATGCGAGCCGGCGACACTTCCACCGGCCGTGCTGTGGGGAATCGTCCTGCTCGCCCTCGCCGTGCGGCTCCTCTACATTTTGTCGGTTCGCAGCGCGGTCTTTTTCACGTACCTGCAGACCGAGGCGGCGCGGTACCACGAGTGGGCCACGCTGATCCTCCAGTCCACACCGCCAACGCCGCCGTACGACGAGCCGCCCGGATACGGCTACTTCGTCGCGGCCGTCTACCGCGTCTTTGGTGCTCAGGTCCTTCCGGTCGCACTTGTGCAGGCGCTGCTCGGCGCGGTGAGCTGCGGGTTGATTGCCGGCATCGCTGCGCACTGGTTCGCGACACGGGCGGGTGCGTTGGCTGGCCTCATCGCCGCCCTTTACGGTCCGCTGATCTACTACACCGGCAAGCTCGAACCACCCATCGTCTTCATCTGCGTCGTGCTGCTCGCGATGCGGACGATGCTTCCCCGGCGGCCACGCACGCCACGCTGGACCATCGTCGGCGCCCTATGGGCGCTCGCCATGGTGTTTCGGGTCGAGGCGGCGTTCGCTTTGCCCGTCGTGGCGCTCGACGTCGGACGGCGCGGCGGACGCGAAGCGCTGCTGCGTGTCGCGGCCCCGTTGGTCGTCCTAGTCGCACTCGCCGTGACGATCAATCTGCGCGTCGGTCACCAGTTCGCGGTGTTCACATCGGCGCCGGGGTTGATGCTCTGGCTCGGTAACGACGCCGATGCGGACGGCGTGAATCCGTTCCTGTCGCCGAGCCGCGAGCGGATCGCGCAGGACATCGGCGTGCGGGCGCCTGATGCGGCGGCCGCCGACGTCATGTTCATGCGCCGCGTCCTTCGCTTCTGGTTCGGGCAGCCGCGTCAAGCAACGGCGCTTCTGTGGAAGAAGTTCCTGTGGACGTGGAACGACCGGGAGCTATCGAACACCGGCGACCCCGACTGGGAGACCGCGCAGAGCTGGTTTTTTCGCCGGCCGCTGTTCCCTCCCGGGCTCGGCATCATGCTCCCGCTCGCACTCGCGGGCGGCCTCCTACTCGGCAGCGGGTGGTGCGACGTTCCCCTGCTCGCCGCGCCGCTCGCGGTCGCGCTTGCCGCGCCCGTCGTGTTCTTCACCAACGGACGACTCCGATTGATCGGCGCAACTTCCCTCGCGATCCTCGCTGCACTCGCGTTACGGCGGCTCCCCGCGCTCCTCCGCGAGCCGCGCGCTCACGGCCGGTTGCTCGCGCGTGCGGCGCTCGGCATCGCCGCGGGATCGTACCTCGGATGGAGCGATCCGTTCGGCATCCGGTCATACGAGATTGCGGAGCTCACGGTGAACCGGGCGATTCTCGAGCGGGCGGCGGGCGAAGTCGAACCGGCGGTCCGCGACTTGCGACGTGCACTCGCCCTCAACCCCAACGACACTGTCGCTTGGCTCCACCTCGGCCTGGCGGAAGAGCAGCGAGGTGAGGACCTCGCGGCGCTCGGCGCATACCTGGACGGCCTGGCGCGAGTGCCGGCGGAGCGCCCGACGGTCGCATACATGGACGCGCTGTCGGAGGCACCCGCGGATCGGGCGCTCCAGGCCGCCGCGGCGCGGTTCCTCCGTCGACGTGGCAGCGACGCTCGGCTGCTGCCCGCGTTCGTCGAGGCGTCCGACGAAGGTCGTCGAGCCCTGCGCGCCGATATGTTACGCAGCATCGCGCGATATTAGGCTCTCACCGGACGGCTCGCGCGGCCTCCGGTTTCCTCGTCTCTCGGCCTACCTCCTCGACTCAGCCTTCGCCGCGCGGAAGCCTCCGCGTCGCGACCCGGCTCCGGCACAGCGGCGGTGCGGCGGCGCGGAGCGTGAAGCGAACGGCGCCGCCTCCTCCCGGTGTCTCTTCGATGCCGATCGCGATCGTTCCCGCCGTGCTCCTCCACGATGCGTTTGCAGTTCGCGAGCCCGACGCCGGTGCCGGGGTAGTCCTCGGGGCCGGTGAAGGCGCTGGAAGATACGTGATACGATGTAGACCTTCAGCTCCTTGTTGGCGCGCGCGAGCTCAGCCCGAGGCGAGGCTGCGCTCGAGACCCTCCTCCCCATCGGTGACGGCCTCGACCGTGAAGCCCTCCGACTCGAGAATCAGGCAGAGCCGGGCGGCCTGCGTCGAGCTGTCCTCGACGACGAGAACCCGGGTCATGACGGTTCCTCGACGAAGAGTCCCATCAGGCGCGCAGGGAACTCCTCGAGTGCCACGCCCTGGTCGTGAGCCCGGCGGCAAGCGCCGCCCCCCCATGCCGAAGACCACCGAGCTCGCCTCATCCGTCGTGACGGAAAATCGGCGGGCGGGTGGACGCGATTTGGGCGGATCCCCCTTTGTGTGTCTTATCTTCCGTCAACTGGCCTCAAGCGGCTCGCCCTGAGCGTAGTCGCTAACACCTACGCCCGGTTCGTGACAGGCTTCCTGTCCGTGACTGAACAAGCGGCTTCCAGTGCTTCCGGCGCGAGGTACTGCCTTTCTGATCGAGGTCAAATACCGAGCCCACCGACACGGCTTCCGGCTCCGGGAGGTGCCGTCATATTCGTCGAGCGCCGTGCGGGGCTCTCGCAGAACGGCCTCCGCGGCATCTTGGCTGCGATGTGGGCCGTGTGGGCGCTTCGAATCGCCAGTGAGAATCAAATATCTCACGCGCCAGGATGGAGGTACGACCCCGTGAGTCCGAAAGGCTAGGCGGCGGAAGTCTCTACCGCGCGCAGGCCCCCCCGAATCTCGTGACGACGATGCCGAGCGCAAGACCATCCTTGGCGCCGACGATCGCGTACGCGTTCGGGGTCACGGCTCCCACACGGGAGTATATGACCGCCTGGCCCTGCGCTGCGCGCGCGACGATGCGGGCAAAAGGCAGGAGCGGTGCTCCGGCGCCGGACGTCCCCTGCACGGCCAGCTTCGCGAACGCAGCAATGGAGCATCGAGGCGGTTCGCCGCATCTAACCCGGGCGACGAGGTCGTTTGCCGCAACCTGTATCAGCGCGGCGGCCTGCTCCTTCCCAACCCCTATCGCCTCCTCAGCGGACGAGACGGCCACGGATGGCAGGGTGGCGACGCAGAGACCGTGGCTGAGCGTGAGCTCTTCGGCCATCGCCGCGGCGATATCCGCAGCGAACTTCGCTCGGTCGAGGGGCGGACACAGCGCAAGGCCCTCCCTCAGACACTGCTTCATCGCTTGCTCCGTGCACGCGCGGCGTCTCTCGCCCGCCGCGGTGCAGAGCATGACCCGGTCACGACACTGACGGCGGCACCTGACCCGCAACGACGTGGCTCGCCCGGGCACTGATAGGACAGCGGCACCCACGAGCACTATCGCGAGCGTAAGGACCAGGGCGCGCCACATGCATCCCTCCTGCGTCTGACGGACAGTATATTCTCACTCATCTCCCGCCCGTCAACAACCATTCGTCCTTCAGCAAGGAACTTGCTCGCCACGATCTCAACCCGGCTCTTGTGTCCGACTCGTTTGTCGACCTTCCTCGCGAATTAGAACGCTTTTCCTCGTGCAGGGGGAGTGAGGAGACCGGGCCAGCTTCGGATGCGAGCAAGGCGGCGACGAACCCCAGCGCGCCGCCGGCTCCTCCTAAGAACCAGAGAGAGATAGAGATGACCTCGCTCAGGGAACCCTCAGCGGCCGCGGTCTCAGCGGATCCCGGCGGCCGTCGGTCCCCAGGATCAGACCCCAAGACCAGGAAACGGCGTCACTCGGGACGGGTCAACCAAGAAGCACGCGCCGTCGCGCCATTGTTGTATGCATCCTAGTTGTATGCATCCTACTCCGGGTGGTCGCGCTCGCACGCGGCGCTCACCCGACCCGCGTCCTGGTAGGCCCTGGAATCGGTAGTGTTGGCGCCCCACTTCGGGCCCATGACGCTCATTTGAACGCCGACGCGTGGATGAGGATCCCTCGCTTGCGCACGTCGCGACCATGTCGAAGACGTAGCCTTCGCCCGGCCGCCGGGGCTCAGCGTCCCCTGAAGCGCGGAGGCCGCCGCTCGGCGAACGCGCTGCGCGCGCCCTCGAGGGCATAGTCCCGAGGGCTCTTCCGGATCTCGTGTGGGTGACGTGACCGTCGGACACTCCGCCTGCTATCGTCCCGGGCGCCGACGAGGCTGAGGAGGTGGGTCGATGCGGGACCGGGAGCTGTACGCGACGATCTTGGGGGTGGAGGCGCCGCGGACGGTGGAACGGGTCGAGCTATATGGGGCTCCGGAGCGACTCCGGGATCGGGAAGGGGGCGACGTAGAGTCGCGGGGCCAAGGTCTGATAGGGTGGGTTAGTAAACTCTGGCGCCTAATGAGGGCTATGCCCAGTCGTTCCCGGCCGCGGAAAATACAAAAGCCGCGCGATCGCACTCGCGCGGATACCGTCGTCATCGTCGACCACCTCGGGACGGACATCGAGAGCGCGATCGCTGCTCGCTTGCCGGACCTCGCCACGCCGACGGCTTTGCCTGCCGCCGTCGAGGTCATCGACGCCGCGACCTGGGAAGCGTTGCAGCGCCTGGCGCGACGCGATCTCCGGCCTGCCCTCGACGTTCCCCCCGAGCCCGGTGGCAGGCCGGAGGTAGGGGAGCGCCGCGCATCCCCGGGGGACGGGCGTCCTACCTCGCGCGGGCCGCGCGCATCCTGAGCCGCTGGGTGCAGTCGATTGTCTGGTGGGTCGCCGGTCGAGAGTCAGACGAACGGGTCGACGACGTCGACGCCGGCCAACGCAAAGTGCCGCACGTTTCGCGTGGCGACCGTGAAGCCGTAGCGCAAGGCTGTTGCGCCGATCAGCGAATCCAGGAGCGGCATCCCGCGCCCCTTCTTCCTCAGGTCCGTCACCAGCCGTGCCCACCGTAAGCCGACCTCCGCATCCCAGGGCACGCAGTCGATCCCCCGAACCACGTCCGCGAACCAGGCCTCGAGACGCACGCGCTTCTTGCCGCGTGGAAGCGCGAGGATGCCGGGCGGACATCTCGCCGAGCACGGGGGGGGCGGCGACCAGATCTCCTTCGCGGGCGCCAAGCCACGCGACCGCTCTCTGGTCCGGCACCGGCCTCGTCGGCTCGCTCAGGACGTTCGCGTCGACGAGGTACCTCATTCAAGCTTTCGGCAACGGCACGTCGTCCCTCGTCTCGCTCCTCGGGAGCGGCGCGAACCAGCCCTTCGCCGGGCAATCGAGCAGCAGCCGGACGAGGCTGCGGTTCCGAGCCGCAGGCTCCCGCTTCAGCCGATATTCGCCCTCGTCGATGCGCTCGACCTGGAAGCGCTGACCCGGGCGGATGTGATCCCGCTCGCGGATCTCCGCGGGGGACCACGATCTGGCCCTTGCTGGAGACCGTCGTCTTCACGCTCGGTAAGATAGCGTCCTACTCGAGGGTGGCAAGCCGGACGCCGCGCGTCCGAGAAACGCGAACGCCCGCTGGGCGGGCGGGACGCCGCGTCCGTTAGTTCGGGTCTCCGCCCGAGGGTAGCGAGCTCGTTCCCGAGGGCGGGATGATCATGCTCGGGTGGCGGCCATCCTGGCCACCTCGCGTTGGCGGAAGCAGCCGACGACGTGGTCATTGACCATGCCGACGGCCTGCATGTGTGCGTAGATTATGGTGGAACCGACGAATGTGAAGCCACGCCGTTTCAAGTCCTTGCTGAGGGCGTCGGACTCGTCCGTCTTCGCCGGGATGTCCTTGAGCGCTCGGGGCCGATTCTGTCGCGGCTGCCCGTCGACGAAACGCCATTGGTAGGCGGCGAAACTCCCGAACTCGTCCTGCACGCGCCGGAAGGCGCGGGCGTTCTTGACCGCTGATTCAACCTTGAGCCGGTTTCGAACGATGCCGGGGTTTCCGAGGAGCTGCTCCACCTTGCGGGCGTTGAAGCGCGCGACGCGCTCGACATCGAAGCCGGCAAAGGCCTGGCGGTAGGCTTCCCGCTTCCTCAGGATCGTGATCCAGCTGAGGCCCGCCTGGGCACCCTCGAGAATCAAGAACTCGAACAGCTTCCGGTCGTCGTGAACCGGGACACCCCACTCCTCGTCATGGTAGCTGACGTAGAGAAGGTCCGTCCCGCACCACCCACAGCGAGTCACCGCGCGCGCCATGGGCCGCACCATAGAGCCTCCCGCCATCGGTCGCCAAACTCGAGCCGGTTCGGAAGGCGCCGGGGCCTCCGGAACGGGCCTCGAGGTCCGGGGGTGCGACGCGACGACGGGGACATGCGGGCACACGAAGAACACGGGCAACGTGTGCTGTAACTGCCCGGCCCCTCCCGGGTTGGGGTTCCCGCACCCGACGTACTGCTTCGACACGACGGCCCTCGCGGAACTGCGGCGGGTGTGCCGCGGTCGTCGGGATGCCGTGCGGCCCGATGCAGGAGGCGTGCGGCAGCCTGTGATCGCGGGCTCTGCGGCCCGTCCCGGCGTCGTCGTCGTTGATGAGGGAGGGCGCACCCGCGCGGAGTCGAAGCGTGGTCCTCGCTCCGCCCGGCGACTGCCAGCGTGAACCCTGCGACGGGAGCCGCGACGTCGCCTATGTCAGAGGAGATCCCGGTACATACGACGACCATGGAGAACGCGGTAGACCCGGACGTAGGAGCGCAAGACCTTGTAGAAGATCAGATACTGGCCGCGGACGACGTAGCGGTAGCCGGCCTTGCGAAGACGCTCATCCCTGGGGCGCGCTCCTCGGGAGGAAAATGTTGCGAGACGCTCGAGTTCCGCCACGAGCTGGTCGATCAGCCGGGTCGTCGCGGCCGGGTCATCGCGAAGCAGGTAAGCCTGTATCTCGAGGAGATCGAGCTGGGCCCGGCGAAGAACCCGAACCGGGCGCTTCACCCGCGCGCCTTGCGAAGCACGGCGGCGAGCGTCTTCAGGGAAACGCCGCGATCCCCCTTGCGAACGTCGCTCTCGGCGGCTGCAAGCAGCTCGTAGAGTTTGAGTCGCGCCTGGTCACGTTCGTAGGCCGCCGCGCTCAGGACGACGAGGTCGTTCTCGCCATTCTTCGTGATGAAGACCGGCTCTCCGGACTTGCGGCAGATCCTTTCGATTTCGGGCGTCTTGTTGCGTAGGTCGGAGATCGGGCGGATGACGGGCATGAGGCAACCGTATCAGGATTCTGATAGACGGCGCCAGCGATGAGATGACCGCGGAAGCTGTTAGATGACCTCCGCCTCGCGCAGGCGGGCGATCTCC
>VBKF01000225.1 GCA_005888095.1 Deltaproteobacteria bacterium
CTGCCCGAGCTCCGGCGCCGGGAGCCGGATCTCCCCCGGCGTCGCGCTCATCCGCAGGGGGATGCCCATCATCCGTGTCGGGCCGAACGTCGGGTGGTCGAACGAGGTGACGTAGCCGTTCACCACCATCTGCGGGTCGTCGGGCAGGTCGTCCACCGAGTTGACGATCGAGAAGATGAAGTCGCCCCCCTCGGCAAGACGGCGGACCCACTCGGCGCGCGGCCGGCGGGCGAAGACCTCGTCGAGGAGCACGATGCAGTCGGTGCAGTTCATCATGCGGTCGAGCATCGTCCGGAAGCGGGGGTCGGTCGCGGCCTCGGGGATCTCGAGCGCCGCGCAGAACTGCGCCCAGTAGCGATCGGGCTGCAGCATGCTGAGGGCGATCCACTGGCTGTCGGCGCAGCGATAGTGGTTCCAGAGCGGGTTGATGGCAGAGCGCCGCGGCTGGCGGGGGAGAGCGCGCCCCAGCATGAGCCGGGCGGAAAGGCCGAGACCCTGGAGCCAGGCCATCGACCCGAGGTGGGAGGCGTCCACCTCCTGGCCGGCGCCCGTGCGCTCGCGCGCG
>VBKF01000226.1 GCA_005888095.1 Deltaproteobacteria bacterium
GTGCGCAACATCGCCGAGGTGACCACGGCCGTCGCCACCGGCGACCTCTCGAAGAAGATCACGGTCGACGTCAAGGGCGAGATCCTGGAGCTGAAGAACACCATCAACACGATGGTGGACCAGCTCCGCTCCTTCGCCTCGGAGGTGACGCGCGTCGCGCGCGAGGTCGGCACCGAGGGCAAGCTCGGCGGGCAGGCCGACGTCAAGGGCGTCGCCGGCACCTGGAAGGACCTGACCGACAGCGTGAACTCGATGGCAAGCAACCTGACCGGGCAGGTGCGCAACATCGCCGAGGTGACCACGGCCGTCGCCACCGGCGACCTCTCGAAGAAGATCACGGTCGACGTCAAGGGCGAGATCCTGGAGCTGAAGAACACCATCAACACCATGGTGGACCAGCTCCGCTCCTTCGCCTCGGAGGTGACGCGCGTCGCGCGCGAGGTCGGCACCGAGGGCAAGCTCGGCGGGCAGGCCGACGTGCAGGGCGTCGCCGGCACCTGGAAGGACCTGACCGACAGCGTGAACTTCATGGCCGGCAACTTGACCGGGCAGGTGCGCAACATCGCCGAGGTGACGACGGCCGTCGCCACCGGCGACCTCTCGAAGAAGATCACGGTCGACGTCAAGGGCGAGATCCTGGAGCTGAAGAACACCATCAACACGATGGTGGATCAGCTGAGCTCGTTCGCCTCGGAGGTGACGCGCGTCGCGCGCGAGGTCGGCACCGAGGGGATCCTGGCGGGCCAGGCCGGCGTGAAGGGCGTCGCCGGCACCTGGAAGGACCTGACCGACAACGTGAACTTCATGGCCGGCAACCTGACCAATCAGGTCCGCGGCATCGCGAAGGTGGTCACCGCGGTGGCGCAGGGCGACCTCACGCGGAAGCTGACGGTCGAGGCGAAGGGCGAGATCGCGGCGCTGGCCGACACCATCAACGGCATGATCGACACGCTCGCCACCTTCGGGGATCAGGTGACGTCCGTGGCGCGCGAGGTAGGCGTCGAGGGCAAGCTCGGCGGCCAGGCGAGCGTCCCGGGCGCGGCGGGCACCTGGAAGCACCTCACCGACAACGTGAACCAGCTCGCCGCCAACTTGACGACGCAGGTGCGCGCCATCGCCGAAGTGGCGACGGCCGTCACCAAGGGCGACCTCACGCGGTCCATCACCGTGGAGGCGCGAGGCGAGGTGGCCGCGCTCAAGGACAACATCAACGAGATGATCCGCAACCTGAAGGACACCACGCTCAAGAACAGCGAGCAGGACTGGCTCAAGACCAACCTGGCGAAGTTCACGCGCATGCTGCAGGGCCAGCGCGACCTGCTCACCGTCGCGAAGCTGATCCTCTCGGAGCTGGCGCCCGTCGTGGGCGCGCAGCACGGCGTCTTCTACATGATGACGGCCGGCGCGGACGAGCCGAAGCTGGAGCTCCTCGCGAGCTACGCCTACAGCAACCGGAAGCACGTCGCCAACGAGTTCAAGCTGGGAGAAGGCCTGGTGGGTCAGGCGGCGCTCGAAAAGGAGAAGATCCTCCTCACCAGCGTGCCGCGGGACTACATCCAGATCATGTCCGGCCTGGGCGAGGCGCCGCCCCTCAACGTCATCGTCCTGCCCGTGCTCTTCGAGGGGCAGGTCAGGGCGGTCATGGAGCTGGCCGCCTTCGACCGCTTCAGCGCCACGCACCAGGTCTTCCTGGATCAGCTGATGGAGAGCATCGGGATCGTGCTCAACACGATCCAGGCCAACACCCGAACGGAGGGCCTCCTCGAGCAGTCGCAATCCCTGGCCACGGAGCTGCAGAGCCGCCAGGAGGAGCTGCAGACGACGAATGCCGAGCTCGAGGACAAGGCGACGCTCCTCGCCCAGCGAAACGCCGAGGTGGAGCGCAAGAACACCGAGGTCGAGCAGGCGCGCCAGGCGCTCGAGGAGAAGGCCTCGCAGCTGGCGCTGACCTCGAAGTACAAGTCGGAGTTCCTCGCCAACATGTCCCACGAGCTGCGCACGCCGCTCAACAGCCTTCTCATCCTCGCCGACCAGCTGGCGACAAACCCCGACGGCAACCTCACCGGCAAGGAAGTCGATTACGCCCGGACGATCCACTCGTCCGGGAACGATCTCCTGAAGCTCATCAACGACATCCTCGACCTCGCGAAGATCGAATCCGGAACCGTCACCGTCGACGTCGGCGAGCTGCCGTTCCGCGAGCTGCAGGAGTACGTCGAGCGGACGTTCCGACCCCTGGCGGGGTCGAAGGCGCTCGAGTTCTCCGTCGAGGTTGACGAGAGGCTTCCGAAGGCCATGCAGACCGATTCGAAGCGATTGCAGCAGGTGCTCCGGAACCTGCTGTCCAACGCCTTCAAGTTCACGGAGCGCGGGCGCGTGTCGCTGGAGATCGGGGTCGCGAACGGGGGCTGGAGCCCGGACCACTTCGTCCTCAACCGGTCGCCGTCCGTCGTGGTCTTCTGCGTGAAGGACACCGGGATCGGCATCCAGCCCGAGAAGCAGCAGATCATCTTCGAGGCATTCCAGCAGGCCGATGGCAGCACCAGCCGGCGGTACGGGGGCACCGGCCTCGGGCTCGCCATCAGCCGCGAGATCGCACGGCTTCTGGGCGGGGAGATCGCGGTGACCAGCCGTCCGAACGAGGGCAGCACGTTCACGCTCTATCTGCCGCAGACGTTCGTCCCGCCCCGCGTCGGGCGGAGGGAGACGGCGTACGGCGGATACCGGATGCCGGTCAGCCTCGAACGCGAGCGGCCGGCCCCGACACCCATCGCCCTCGCGGCCGCGGACGCCGAGCCAGCCGACGATCGCGCCGGCATCCTCCCCGGGGATCGCGTGCTGCTGGTGGTCGAGGACGACCGCGTGTTCGCCGACGTCCTGCTCGAAGCCGCGCACGCCAGCGGCTTCAAGGCGGTGATCGCGCCCCGGGGCGCGGCCGCCCTGGAGCTGGCTCGGGACATCACGCCTGACGCGATCACGCTCGACATCCGCCTGCCTGACATCGACGGCCACAGGGTCCTCACGCGGCTCAAGGAGGACCTCGAGACGCGCCACATCCCGATCCACGTCATCTCGATCGATGGCGATCTGGATCCCCGGGTCCGGCGCGCCGCCCGCGCGGTCCTGTCGAAGCCCGCGGACGCGCAGGCGATCAAATCGGCCCTCGTGGGGATGAAGCAGTTCCTCGACCGGCCGATGAAGGACCTCCTCGTCGTGCTGGGGGACGAGCTCGAGCGCCAGCGGATGGTCGAGTTCATCGGAAACGGCGACGTGACGACGACGGCGATCGCGACCGGGGGCGAGGCCCTGGGAGCGCTGCGGGGCCGGTCGTTCGACTGTGTCGTGGTCGAGGCCGGCCTGCCGGACATGTCGGGCCTCGAGGTGGTCGAGGCTCTCTTGAAGGAGCCATCGGCTGCCGGGCTCCCGATCGTCGTCTACGGGGCCGCGGAGCTGCCCTCGCCGGAGGCGGAGCGGCTCCGGCGCCTGGCCGAAGCGGCGAACGTCACGCAGGCGCGCTCGTTCGAGGAGCTGTTCGACGAGACGGCGATCTTCCTCCATCGCATCGCCGCCGCGCTTCCGGAGGAGAAGCGCGCGATCCTCATGCGGCGGCACGATGCCGACGAACCGCTCCGCGGCCGCAGGATCCTCATCGTGGACGACGACATCCGGAACATCTTCGCCATGACCAGCTTGCTCGAGCGCCATGGCATGGAGGTGCTGTCGGCAGAGAACGGCCGGGACGCGATCGGCGTGCTCCGCAGGGTGGTCGATATCGACATCGTGCTCATGGACATCATGCTGCCCGAGCTGGACGGATACGATACGACGCGGGCCATCCGCGACATCGACGGCTTCCAGAGGCTGCCCATCATCGCGCTCACCGCCAAGGCGATGCGCGGAGATCGCGAGAAGTGCATCGAGGCCGGTGCCTCCGACTACGTCGCGAAGCCGGTGGACACCGAACGGCTGCTCTCGACCCTCCGGCTCTGGCTGACGCACTAGGGTCGGGCGGTGAGCGGAAGGGCGGACATCCTGGTGGTCGACGACCACCCGGACAAGCTGATCGCGCTCGAGGCGATCCTCTCGGACCTCGGCCAGAACGTCGTGAAGGCGGGCTCCGGCAAGGAAGCCCTCCGGAGGCTGCTGGAGCGCGACTTCGCGGTCGTCCTCCTCGACGTCAACATGCCGATCATGGACGGCTTCGAGACGGCGGCGCTCATCCGGAGGCGGGCGCGCAGCGAGCACACCCCCATCATCTTCATCACCGGCTACGGGGACGAGACGCACGTGGCGCGAGGCTACTCGCTCGGAGCCGTGGACTACATCCTGACGCCCGTCGTGCCGGAGGTGCTGCGCGCCAAGGTCTCCGTCTTCGTGGAGCTCTGGCGACAATCGGCGCGCCTCGCGCAGCGGGCCGCCCAGCTCCAGCAGCTGACCGAGGCGTCCCTCGCCATCAATGCCGCGACGTCGGTGGAGAGCATCCTGCAGATCGCGGTGGACCGGGCGCGCGAGATCATCCGCGCCGGGCATGCGGTGGCGGAGGTCCGGCTGGGGCCCACGCGGACGTGCCGTGCCACGTCGGGCGTTCCGGCGGGCCACCCGGGGACCTGTACCGCGCCCCTCCCGGGGCGCGACCGCCAGCCCCTCGGCACGCTCCAGCTCTCTGGAAGACCGGACGGCGCGTTCACGGAGGAGGACGAGGCGCTTCTGCTGCAGCTCGCTCAGATGGCGTCCATCGCGATCCAGAACACCCTCTACAGCGAGGAACGCGCGGCGAACGAGCTGAAGGACGAGTTCCTGGCGACGATCTCGCACGAGCTGCGGACACCCCTCACGTCCATGCTGATCTGGGCGGGAACGTTGCGCCGGGGGACGCTCGATGCCGCGGCTCGCGCCCGCGGCATCGAGGTCATCGAGCGCAACGTCAAGGTCCAGGCGCGGCTGATCGACGATCTGCTCGACATGTCGCGGATCGTGACCGGCAAGGTGCGTCTGGACGTGCGCCCAGTGGAGCTCCGTGACGTCATCGAGGCGGCCCTGGACTCCGTCCGCCCTGCGGCGGAGGCCAAGTCGATCGCCCTCGGGTCGACCTGTGGCTCGACCCCCGTGCCCGTGCGCGGCGACCCGGACCGCCTGCAGCAGATCGTGTGGAACCTGCTGACCAACGCGATCAAGTTCACGCCGCGAGAGGGTCGTATCGAAGTGCGCCTCGAGCGCGCCGATGGCGACGCCGAGATTACCATCGAGGACACGGGGGTGGGGATCAGCCCGGGATTCCTGCCCCACATCTTCGATCGCTTCCGACAGGCGGAGAGCGGAAGTACCCGTTCCCATGGCGGCCTCGGCCTCGGGCTCGCGATCGTCAGGAACCTGGTCGACCTACACGGCGGCGGGGTCCGCGCGGCGAGCCCCGGGCCCGGTCGCGGGGCGACCTTCACCGTCACCCTGCCGCTCGCGGGACCCCGCAAGGATCCGCCCGCTCCGCAGCCGGCGGCGTCGCCCCAACCGACTCCCCCGCGGGCGTGCGAGGGCGGCGACGGGATGCCTGACCTTGAGGGGCTCCGGATCCTCGTAGTCGATGACGAGGTCGACGCCTGCGAGGCCATCGCCGTGGCACTCGGGCTCGCCGGAGCGAACGCCCGGACGGCGGGATCCGCCCGCGACGCGCTTGGCCTGATCGAGGCATGGGCACCGGACGTGCTGGTCAGCGACATCGGCCTGCCGCAGGACGACGGTTACGCGTTGATTCGCACGGTCCGCGCACGCCACGCGGGACCCGGGGGTCGCATCCCGGCGCTCGCGCTCACCGCCTACGCGCGCGCTGAAGACCGGGCACGCGCGCTCACCGCGGGATACCAGGCGCACCTGGCGAAGCCAGTGGATCTCCGCGAGCTGGTAGCCGTGGTCGGCCGGCTCTGCGGCCGCGCCTCCGAGCAGCCGCGCGCCGAGCCAGACGCCGGCATGTCGCGGCCGCGCGTCTTCGAGCGGAGATGAATCCGCCCGGTCATCGCACCCACCCCCCTGGTTGCCGAAGCGGCTCTAGCTAGCTAGCCTTTACAACAACCTGGCGCGCGCCCTGCTGGCCGAAGGGGCAGCTCGACGACGCGATCGCTCATTTCCAGGTGGCGGTGCGGCTGAAGCCGAATTTCGCCGCGGCCAGGGAGAATCGCGGCGGCGTTCGACCGGCGCGCGCGAGAGGGTATGTCCTTCCCCGAATAGAAACGAAGGGGGGCGTCTCGAACGCCCCCCTTCGCCTTCATAAGCCTCAGACCACGCTTACGGCGACGGGGTGCAACGGCCGCTTGGGATGGGGCAACGGCCGTCCGCCGAGTTCGGGGTCTGGGGATGAATCTGGATGTTGCCGCGGATCAGGCTCCCTCCGTCATCGATGTTGGGAGCACGGGCCGCTTGTCCAGTGGGACTGGCGTTGGTGCAACACGCCCCGGCTGCCAGGTCGTTCGCGGTTTCCCCGGCAGTGGGGTTGGGGATCCAGATGCGGATTCGATAGACGTCCGGCGGAGGAGTGCCGTTGGTGCCTCCGGGCTCACTGCGGTCCTCCACCTCGACCCGGAACGCCACGGTCAGAGTCCTCCTCCCCCCGGCCGGAGCATAGTCTCCGATGCCAGAGAAGCACGCCATGTTTGCCGGCGCTGGCCGCGGCTCCGGTCCAGGCGGACGGTTTCCTGGGTTGCAGAGCCCGTTTGTGAAGTCTCCGTCGCACCCGCAAATGAGACTATTGTAGTCCTTGGCGTGGAAGGAGCCCTGAGCCTGCTTCCGGTTATGCGTCCACGATCCTTGAATGTGATCGAAATCGTCGAAGCAGCCAATGCATGCACAGGGAGCACCCACCTGACCGCCGAAGGTAGCCCTCACGATCTCTGCCACGCACTGATTGGGATTCTTGGATGGATCGCACGCAATGCCTCCCCCGGTAATGCGGCAACCGGGTAGGCACTCGGGAGGTAGCGGATCAGGCGAGCGCGCGAAGCACCCGGTTGCTGGGTCGCAACCGCGGACGTGACAGGTATCAGACGTGCCGCACCGTCCCGAGGTGTCCGTTTCGAAGCACCCGCTGGCTGGATTGCAGCCTTTCGTGGTGCACTGGTCGCTGCTGCCGCACCGTCCCGAGGTGTCCGTTTCGAAGCACCCGCTGGCTGGATTGCAGCCTCTGGTGGCGCACTGGTCGGTGCTGCCGCACCGTCCCGAGGTGTCCGTTTCGAAGCACCCGCTGGCTGGATTGCAGCCTCTGGTGGCGCACTGGTCGGTGCTGCCGCATCGTCCCGAGGTGTCCGTTTCGAAGCACCCGCTAGCTGGATTGCAGCCTCTCATGGCGCACTGGTCGGTGCTGCCGCACCGTCCCGAGGTGTCCGTTTCGAAGCACCCGCTAGCTGGATTGCAGCCTCTCATGGCGCACTGGTCACTGCTGCCGCAGCGCCCCGAGGTGTCAGTAACGAAGCACTGCCCGGTCTGCGGGTCGCAGCCTCTATCCGTGCATTGGTCACTCTGTCCGCAGTCCTTCGCGTCGCACAGCCCCTTGCGGGAGACACAATTCGTACTGACAACCGTTGTGCAAGGTGCTAAGCTGCAGTCGACCACGGTCCCGGCCGTGTCCGTGCATTTGTTCGCGTTGCAGAACTCGCACGCAGCACACGGCACAACGTCGACCGAGCCGGGGATAAATCCGCCCGCGCTGTTCGGAGTGTCGCTCGAATTGTTGTGTGAGAGCCCGCAAGTGGGGATAGCACCGCCCGTCCCACAACTCACCACGTTGCCGCTCGCATTAATGCAGGCGCAAGTACCCAACGAGGTCACCAACCCGTAACGACCCTGGACGGGAAGCATCCCACCGGCCGTCTGACAGCTCACCGGATTGCCGCTCCCGTCCACGCAGGCGAAGTTAGACGACAGCTGAATCGAAATCTTGTTCCCGTCGGCGGATGTCTGGCCGGCGGGGCAGGAGCTCGAAGCCCCGGTCCCCCCGAGACAAGGGATGCCGCCGGTCGGCGTTACGTCGTACGCGCACGCACCGTTGCTACAGACGCCCCCGGCGGCGTCGTTGCAGTCGCCGCTCGTGGTGCAAGTCCTCGTCGGGAAGAGGACGAACAGCTCCCCTCCCTGGAAGGCGCATTTGCCGGGATTCGACACCGTCGCCTGGAAGACGAGCGTCTCGCACGGCGTCACCTGGTTTCCTTGGGCTGGCGTCACGCCGTCGGCACGGAAGATGTTTAGCCCGACCGTGACGCCCGTCTGGCACCCCGCTGGATCCTGGTGCGCCCAGGCCGCGCCTCCGGCCGCGACCACCGCCGCAAGCGTGGCGAGAAGCGATCCCGTGCGAGAGCATGCTACGATAGACCTAACCACCCTGATCTTTATCATCCGTGACCTCCCTAGTTCGAAGCCAAGCACGTAGTTGATTAACCTTGATATGGCGTTTCAGGATCGCCTGGACATACTTCGTCACTGCCTTTGCCACCCAGTCGTCCTCGCACTTTCACGACGGCTGCCGTCGGCGGGATACGTCTCCGCCGAAGGGTCGCCGGAGGAGGCGGTAACGGCCTAGCGGACGGCCAGGGTCGCGGAGGCGAGCAGGAGGGCCGGCTTCCATCGCATGAGCGTTCCCCTTTGCTGCGCCCGTGTTCCAGACGCCCGGAGGCTGTAGGCTCGACAACCGGGAGAATAGTCATAACCTCCCGAACTCCGACCCTCGCCCCGACATCCTAGGGGGCGAGCGAGAATACACTCGGGGGTGCATTCGGCCTTCTAGGCCGGGGCACCTTCCCGATGTCCTCCGGCTCACGAGCCGCAAGACAACCGCCGGTGCCCCCGTTCACAGAACCCGTTGCAGATCCGCTCCGCCGATCCATGGCTGTCTCCCCGTGCGACCCTCCCTGGGCCGCGCCTACCGCCAAGAGGCATCCGGTAATACCGGATCGTCGCCTGGTCGCCTACTCCCTGCACGCACGAACTGTCAAGATGTTCGATTTGGGTCCGAAGCCGGTCGGCCCGTCACGTCTGGAGGGCGCCACCTCGCACCAAGGGCGGGGTGCGCTTTCGCGGGGCGGCTCCCGGCGCGCGGTCGCCCACTCCCTGAGCCGCATTGGGGGCACCGCTTAGCAACGCACGGGACCTGATCGCGGGCGCAGTCATGGCCCGGCGTCAGCCTGAAGGTCACGCCGGGTCCCGGCGCGGCAGGGCGTCGGGCTCGCGTTCCGGGACGCTCTACCGATCGGACCGGCCGAGCGACCGGGACGCGGGCACTCGCGGTGCCCGACGGCGTCCGGCCTCTTCTTTCCGGCTCTTACGCTTAGGGCGTTAGGGCGACGACGTCGATGATGCTCGCAGAATCGCTCGCGAAGACGAAATTGCTCGTCGCCGCAACGGTGCGCGTGATGCCGGGCACGACGAGGTGCTCGACGAGCGTCGGTCGGAATCCGTCGGAGACGTGAATGACGGAGAGGCCGCTCGTCGGTTCCGCGTGGGTCAAGGCGATTGCCCGGGCGCCAAGGGCGTCGCTCGTAATTAGCAGCAGCGGATCGCCCCGCCCGGGGTGGCGAGGCTCCGGGAACGACACCCGGGGAGCTCGAGGGTGACAAGCCCGGCTACGATCGACTGGCCCGGGCCATCCTCGCCGGCACGGGATCGACTGGCACGCCCGGGCGCGTGTACCCCGTGTGGCTCGGCCGCCGTCTACGCGGCGTCGTGCGGGTCGTATCGCAGGCTGTAGGAACGACAACCGAGAGGGGAAGTTGTCATAACCTCCCGAACTCCCCCCTGCTCGCGCGGTTCCATCCGACAAACGGGGGGCTACGGCCCGAGGTTCACCACGAAGCCGTCACTTCCCCCAGCACTGGTGAGCGAGCCCGCGCCGAAGTCCGCGGTGTTCTGGAAGAAGCCAGCCATCACCGCGTTCGCGCCGCCATCGACCGCGACGGCGAGGCCCCGATCGTTGTTGGTCCCGCCGAAGCGCTTCGCCCAAACATAGCCGCCGCTCGAGCCGGAGAGCTTGGTGATGAAGATGTCTTCGAGCCCCGCGCTGTTCAGCGCCCCACCACCGGGATTGATCGATCCCTGGAAGGCGCCGCTGACGAGGACGTTACCTCCCCCGTCCACCGCAATGCCGTAGCCCTGCGCCCAGTTCGTGCTGGGAAAGGCCTTGGACCACAGGTGGGCGCCGGTGGCCCCCGAGAGCTTCACCACGAAGACCTGCTGCATAGTGGTCAGCGTGCTCAGCACCCCACCCCCAAAATCGATGCTGTCCATGAAGTAACCCGTCAGCACCACGTCGCCGCTGCGATCGACGGCGACGGCGTTGGCAGCCTGATCCCCACCATTGCCAACCAGGAAGGACCATATGTGCGACCCGTCGCTGCCCGAGAGCTTGGTGACGAAGACGTTCCTTCCGCCAAGACTTCCCAGCACCGTAGGCGGGCCGCCGAAGTTGATATACCCGTCGAACCACCCCGTTATGACGACGTTACCGCTCCCGTCCACCGCGATGCCGGCTCCTAGTTCATTGGCACCGCTCGGGAAGTTCTTGGACCAGAGGTGCGACCCGTCGGCCGCCGCGTACTTCGCGACGAAGACGTCGAGCCCACCCAGCGAGCTAGTGAAGGTCGCGCCGCCGAAACTCACGGTCCCCTTGAAGTACCCCGTCATGAAGACGTTGCCGCTCCCGTCAACGGCTACTCCGTACGCCGCGTTTGCGGCGCCCGCCCCCCCGCACCGCCTCGACCAAAGGTGAGCACCCGTAGGCGTATACTTCGCCACGAAGATATCGGCGGAGCTGACGCTGGTCAGCGGGCCGCCCCCGAAGTCCACCGTATTCGAGAAGGTTCCCGCCACGACGATATTGCCGCCGGCGTCCACGGCTACCGCTTCCGCCTGATCGTCACCCGTGCCCCCGAAGCGTCTCGACCACAGATGAGCCCCGCTTCCCGAATACTTGGCCACGACGATGTCGTTGGCGCCGGCAGCGGTGAGCGGCCCGCCACCGAAGTCGACGGTGCCCGCGAAGTACCCCGCCACCACGGTGTTGCCGCTGCCGTCAACCGCCACCCCCGACCCGCCGTCGAAGCCCGCGGCCCCGAACTGCCGGGCCCAGCGGTACTGACCGCCGCCAGCCGCGGGGCACGTCGGCGTGTTCCCGCTGAACGTGGGGCTCATGCCCGACAGGTTGCCCCGGGCATCGACGGCCCTCACATTGTATTGGTACAGGCTCGACGCCACCAGGCCGCTATCGTCGAAGGCCGTGGCGCTGACCGGTCCGGGCAAAGGCTGGTTGTTCCGGTAGACGTAGTACTGCGGTGGCAGCCCCGAATTGTCGGTCGAGGCAGTCCACGTGAGATGCATGCTGCTGCAGCTCATGGCCGATCCCGTCAGCCCGGTCGGTGTCGACGGCGCTATCGTGTCGAGCGTCGTGGTCGTCGTCGAGGTCGTCGTAGTCGTCGTAGTTGAAGGCGGCTGCGTCGTCGTTGTGGTGGAGGTGGTGCTGGTCGTGGTTGTCGGGGGCTTGGTGGTCGTGGTCGTCGCAAGCGTGGTGGTCGTGGTTGTCGGCGGCTGCGTCGTAGTCGTGGGGGAGCACCCCGAGGTCGTGGCGCCGACCGCGGTGCTCTTGGCCGAAAGGTTACCGGCGTTATCGACCGCCGCGAGTGCGTACGAGTAGCTCGTCGAGCCACTTAAGCCGGTGTCGGACGTCGGGGTGGACGGCACCTGCTTCACGAAGACGCCGTTGCGATACACGTTGTAGCCCTTGAGCCCCGAGCCGCCGGTGTCGGTCGAGGCGATCCATGCGAGGTTGATCTGGCTGCAGCTCGCGGCAGAGGCGGTTAACCCTGCGGGAACGGACGGCGCGGTCGCGTCAGGCCAGGTCTTGGCGCTGGCGATGTTGGAGTATGCGGAATAGACCCCCGTCCTGATCGCCCGGACGCGGTAGTAGTACGTCGTGGCGCTGGCAAGCACGGCGTCTTGATAGCTGACCACGCCGCTTGCCGTAGTGGCAACGACCACGAAGCCACTCGTCGAGCTGAGACTCCGCTCGATCGAAAAGCCGGCCTCTTTGCTGCTGCTGTCAACCCACCGCAGAGCGATCGCGGTGCTCGAGGCTGCCGTGGCCGTGAGGGACGACGGAGCGGCCGGCGCGGCCTGCGTCACCGCGGGCGCCAGGGTCAGAAGACCCGCAATCAGAATCAGCTGGATGTTCCGGCTACTGGTCATAATCACTCCACGGCGCTCGGTGTCGCCGCCGGTTCCGAGTGTTCAGCAGGCCCGAGTCCCTCAACACACTTTTCGGGAGGCGAGCCTTCTTTCCGCCTACCTCGCCCGTCACGAGCGGGTAGTCTCCCGGGATGTCGGTTAGGCCCCCGCACCGTGCAAGTTCCGCACCTGGCGGCCCGTCGCTGTCCCGGAGGGCGATTCACCCCGGGGCGCAACGCGACGGACGGACGGCTAGGTCGGGCGCGTCAGGAAGCTGTCGCGAGCTTTACGAATATGTACGGGCACGACGCATCGTCGCGGATCGTGCCCGAGCTGCTTCCTTCGCGCGCGGGAGCAGCGGTGGCCTGCCAGCGCTCAGTAGACGGCCATCTCCCGAACCCCTGAACGCAGCGATGCAAGCGCGTTTCACGCTTGCGACACAGCGAGGACCGAGGGGCTTAGCTCTGGCGTTCGTGCCCGACCGGATGTCGTACGAAGAAGGTCCTGGAAAGGACGCTGCGGGCACCCGAGTGCGCTCGCGTCCACGCGCAGAAGGTGCGCTGCTGCACTCGTGCTGGCGCGAGATAACCCTCCCTCAACGTGAAGCTGCCACGTTCGGAGGGTGCGGCTCGCCCCGGTTGCCGAGCCCACGTTGGGCGCCTATCAACACCGCCGCACTACCTCAAGAGCGAGACGAAAATTTCATGACAGCATTCCCGGCGAAGTCCCGCACGCGGTGTGGAACCCGGGAGGCGGTGGAGTCGCCTTCGATCGATCGCGTGCGCCGGGCGAGCGCCGCGAGCTCCCACCGGAGACGATGTGGGGCTGGTCGGCA
>VBKF01000227.1 GCA_005888095.1 Deltaproteobacteria bacterium
GCGGCGCAGCCGCGCGCGCACCGCACGGGCCCCCGATAAGTCGAAGCCGCGGCCCCAGAAGCGGGGCGAGGCTTTGCCGAGCCCCGCGCGGGGTCCGGGGGCATCGGAAGCGCGCAGCGCGGCGCCGCCGCGCGAGCACTGGACGGGCCCCCGGGAGAGTTGGATGCCGCGCCCCAGAAGCGGGGCGAGGCTTCGCCGAGCCCCGCGCGGGGTCCGGGGGCATCGGAAGCGCGCAGCGCCCGAAGGGCGCGAGCACTGGACGGGCCCCCGGGAGGTTAAGGCCTGATCGTCAGCCGCGGGTGCCGCAACCGGAAGACCGCCGCCATCGCCGCCGCGGCGATCAAGTTGCCGACGAGCACGGCCTGCCACGCGAGCGCATGCAGGATCGGCTCGGCAAAGAGCTGCGAGACGACGACGAACCCGAACTCGAAGACCACGAAGAGGAGCACCACGCCGAAGCCGAAGTCGGGATCGCGCTCGGCCAGCGCCAGAAGACGCGCCCCGGCAACCCCGATCAGCAGGAACGCCAGCACGTGGACCCAGGTGAAGGAGAGGACGAGATCGAGCGAAGCCGGCAGCTGCGCCGGTGCGGACAGCCCGGCTCCGCTCCCGAAGAGGGCGGTGCCGAGCACGGTCGGCGTGTAGAACGGCCGGCCCCTGATCGTGTCCAGGATCAAGAACCAGAGCGCGATGGCCCCGGCGCCGACGAGTCCGGCGAGGATGCCTTCGGCATAGACGTTCGGCGCCTCGGCAGGCGGGCTGTTCGGTGCTGCCTGACTCACCGTGCTAGGTTCCGCGACCATGACGCACTCACCCCGGTTTCTCGGCACGCAACCTGTGCCGAAACGTCGTTAATACGACTACGCTGCCCCCCGTGCCGGGTCAAGCTTTTCACCCGTGCCACCTTGACAACCTCGCGAACCGCGGAGTAGCGCAAGACGGCTCACGGAGGAGGGTACGCAGATGAATCGACGGATGGGGCTGGTCTTCGCCCTGGTCCTCGGCTTGGGCGCGAGCCGCGCCGAGCCTGCGACGCTCCAGAAGGTCGCCGTCGACGGCGACCCGGCACCCGACCCCGGCTCCTTCTATCGCCGGAAGTTCCTCCAGCCCGCGGTGAGCGACGCGGCGGGGGCGCACGTCGTGGCGTCCGCCAGGATCTTCATCAACCGCACCTGCCTCGTCAAATTCGATGCCGGCCCCGACAGCATCGTCGTCTGCCGCAGGGACGTCTCTCCAGAGGGACACGAGTTCGCCAAGCTCGGCGATCCTTCGATCGATATCGCCGGCGACGCGGCGTGGGCCGCCGCCCTCACCGCCGGACGGAGCGGCGTGTTTCGGGGCGACGCGACGGTCGTCGCGCTGACCGGGGATCCGTCCCCGGCAGGGCCCGGGTTCCTCAAGAAATTCTCGTCGGCCCTCATCATCGACGCCGGCGACGTCGTGTTCGAGGCAACCATCTCGGGCGGCACGGTCGTCGGAGGGGTGACCGTCGACGACGGGTACTTTCGCTGCGGCGGCGGCGACGGCAATTGCAGCGCCGGTGGGACCGGCACGATCGAGACGCTCGTCCTGAAGAACGACCCGGTTCCGGATCGCCCCGGCCGCGAGCTCTGCAAGCTCCAGGCGCTCGACGCCAGCACCTTCGGCATCGCCTTCCTCGCTACGACGCGGCTCGACTGCGCCAGCACGACCGAGGCGCCGCTCCTGGGTGTTTTCCGCAAGCCGTTGGCGTCCTCCTCGGCGCACCGGCCGTCGAGAACGACGGCATCGTGGTGTTCCGCGGCGTGACGACGGGCCTGTTCGTCAACGACGTCCTCTACCTCTGCGATCCGGCATCCTGTCCAACGGTCCCGGCCGAGGCCGCGGTGAAGCAAGGCGACGCGGACGGCAACGGCAGCTTCTTCGAGCGCTTCAGCTCGCCCGCGCTGAGCGACGCCGCCGACATCGCGTTCCAGGCAAACGTCAACGACGGGCTGAGAACCTCCGGTATCTACATCCGGCGGGCGGCGGGGGGCACCATCGAGACGGTGGCGCGAATCAACGACGTCGCGCCGGGGGTTTCCCCACGGTGCAGTTCAGGCTGTTGGTCGCGCCTTCGATGAGCCCGGGCGGCAAGGTCGCCTTCCGGGCGAAGCTGCGCCCCCTCGGCGGGCCGCACGCGCCGCACGAGGGCATCTTCCTATTCGAGTAGCAGGCAGGAGTGGATGCTGGTCTCGCCGGGCACCTCGCCGGCGAGCGTGCGGATCGCGCGCTCGGCCGCCTCGAGCGGGAAGTCGTGCGTGTGCATCCGCGCGAGCGGCACGCGCCCGGACTCGATCAGGCGGATCGCCGCATCGTAAGCGCGCGTCGTCACGCCGAACGCGCCCCGGATCGTCACCTCCTTCACCACGACCAGGTCGCTGACGAAGTCGGGCACCGCCTTGAATCCCTTGACACCCGCGAGCACGATCCGTCCGCCCGCCGCGACGTAATGCAGCGCCTCGCCCACCGGCTCGGGCGCGTTGGCGGAGACCTCGACCACCACGTCGGCGCCGCGGCCGCCGGTCAGCTCGCGGACACGGGCCCGCACGTCCTCCGCCTCGACGTCGATCGTGTGGTCGGCCCCGAGCGTGCGGGCGAGGGCGAGCTTCTTCGCGTCGCGCGCCAGGCCCGTCACAATGATCGTATCGGCTCCCGCCGCCCGCGCAGCGATCACGCATGCGAGGCCGCGCTGTCCCGGCCCCAGGACGAGAACGGCGTCGCCCGGGCCGGTGTCGGGAATCTCCACCGCCCAGCGAAAGCCCGCGCCGAGGGGGTTGAACATGACGGCGAGGGTTGCCGGGACGTCCTTCCGCATCGGATGCACGAGCGAGAAGGGGTCGAGGTACATGTAGTCCGCGTATGCGCCCCACAGCCCAGGCGGGTGCGTCAGGGGCACGTAGCCGTGGCCGAACATCCCACCGCGCCCGCGGCACAGCTGGTAGCGACCTTCGGTGCACGCACGGCAGTGGCCGCAGGGAATCAACGACTCCACCGCGACGCGATCGCCGACGTCGACGCCCCAGCGGCGCGCGGCCCGGTCGCCGATGCGCTCGATCACGCCGAGCGGCTCGTGGCCGGGAATCAAGGGGAAGCGGACCGGAAGCACGCCGGCATATTGCTCCGCGTCGCTGCCGCAGATGCCGCACGCCTCGACGCGCAGCAGGGCGCTGTCGTCGTCGATGTCCGGCACGGCCAGCTCGCGCAGCTCGAGGGCGCGGGGACCGTTCTGCACGACCGCGCGGGTCAGCCGCGGCGCCACCGGCCTCCCATACGCGGGACGGGCCGCGGTTGGCAACGGAGGCCCCGATCCGGCCCGCGGAACCGCGCCCGCGGGCGTCCGACCCTCGGGCACACCCCTAGCGTCTCCGCATGATCTGGTGTGGACGCGGGATCGGGCGGCGCGCCCCGCGTGCCAGCCGATGGTCGCGCTATTGCTTGCTACAAAGCCGATGCGAGGCGGTCCCCCCCGGCCGAGCGTGCTGCTTGCGACCGTGCTGGTCGTCGCGCTCACCGTCTCGGCGGCACAGGCGCTGCACCAGAACTCGCCTGGCGCCATCCGGGTGACGCCGGGGGTTCCGGTCGTCGACCCCCCGACCCAGTCCTGGGGCTTTCAAGTGCCCTTCTCCTCGACGGAAGACCTGGCGAGAACGGGCAGCAGCGGCCGCCAGGTTTTCGTCTTCGGGCTCTTCAACTACGACTGCCAGCACCTGCTCCCCGGCCCTGGGCTCGCGTGCCCGGCGACACCGGCGCCGATTTTCACGCAGGTGACGAGCGGCCCGGGCAACCCCGACAACCCGAGCATCACTGCCGCGGGGGCCGTGGTCGCCTTCGATGCCGACGGGGCGTACGCCGGCGGCACGGGGCCGGGCGTCGGTCACCGGCAGATATTCCTGAAGGATCTGACGACGAGTCTGATCTCCCGGATCACCGACGCCCCCGACGGCGACAGCGTGCGGCCGTCGCTCACCTACCCCGGTGGGGTGCTCGTCTTCGAATCCACGGCGCCGCTGCTCGGCGGGCGGAGCGGTATCTCGCAGATATTCGTCTACCGCGTCAGCACGGCGACGCTCACGCAGGTGACCAACGGCGCCGGCCCGAGCACCTTGCCGACGATTCGCAAGCTCGGGAGGATCCTCGCCTTCGAATCGACCGCCGACCTCCTGGGCGACGGCCACGACACGGGGGTCTCGCAGATCTTCTGGTACGACCGCGGGTCCAATCTGGTTCACCAGCTGACCCACGGCGATGGCCCGAGCCATCACCCCTACGTGGCGATGCACGCGCGCCTCGCGCCCGAGCTCGGCAGGGCGGGACGGGGCCCGGCCATCTTCTTCGACTCGTCGGCGCACGACCTGCCGGGCACGAGCGGGGGCCCCGGAACACAGATCTATGTCGGGCCGACCGGCGTGGGCGACCTGCCGCCGATCGTGCAGCTCATGCCGCATCCCGTGGCGGGCTGCTCGCCTTCCGCCCCGGGCGACACCTCCTACCCGGCGCCCGACCCTGCCGCCCACCACCTCGCGTTCCTCGGCACGGGCGACCTGCTGTGCAACGGCACCAGCGGGAGCCGTCTCTTCGTCATCGATCTCAGGGCCTCTCCCACGGCGCTGCTCCAGATCACGGGCCGCGGTGACGTGCAGGGGCCGGTGTCGGCGTCGGTCGGCTTCTGGTTCGTCTCGCTCTCGACCACGGACGATCTGACCGGGACGGGTGTCTGCGGGCACCAGGTCCATCTGGTCGACTACTTCGCGGGCCGGTGGCAGGCCGCACGGAGCGCCGGGCAGGTACCGAACGAGCCTCCGCCGGGGAATCCGGCGGCAAGCTGTGACGACGGGGACCCCTGCACCACCGACAGCTGCAACACGATGACCGGCTGCGAGCACGCGCCGATCACCGGCTGCACTCCGTAGCCTTCGCCCGCTCCCGACCTTGACCGGTCAGGGAGCGGCCCGTAGCATCCGCGGCTCCATGGCCGTCGTGCCGCTGGCTCTCCGCCGCGCGCCGCTGGACGTTCTCGCCACCCTCGCGCGGGAGCCCGGGGCCTTCCTGCTGGAGGTTCCCGACGACACCCGGCCGTTCGTCATCCTCGGCTGCGCGCCGGTAGCGGAGCTGCGCGTGCCCGACGGCGCCGGCGGTGATGCCCTGGCGGCCATCGAGCGCTTCGTCGCCGAGACGCCTCTCGTCGATCCCGCCCTGCCCTTTCCGCTCGGCGGCGGGGTCGTCGGCTGTTTCGGCTACGAGCTCGGGCGCCTCATCGAGCCGCCGCGCGACGGCATCGTCTGCGGCGGCGACCTGCCGCTCGCCCTCCTGCGTCGGTACGACCCGCTGCTCGCCTACGACCGCAGCCGCGAGCAGTACACGCTCCTCTGCTCCGACCCGCGCGCCGGGGCGCCATGGCTCGAGCGACTCGCCGCCCCGGCTCCGTCGTGGGATGGGCCGCTCGGCGGACCCCTCGCGCCGCTGCTCGCGCCGGCGCGCTACCGGGAGGCGGTCGCGCGCATCCTCGCATACCTCGCCGCGGGCGACGTCTACCAGGTGAACCTCACGCAGCCCTTCACGGCGCCGCTGGTCGCGCCCGCGTGGGCGCTGGCGGCGCAGCTCGGCCGCCAGCATCCGGTGCCGTACGGGGCGTACCTCGATCTCGGGAGCACGCAGGTGGTCGCCAACTCGCCCGAGCTCTTCCTGCGGCGGCGGGGACGGCGCGTCGAGACGCGGCCCATCAAGGGCACGCGCCCGCGTGGCGACGGCCCGAGCGACGACGCGGCGCTCGCCGCGGAGCTCCTCCGCGACCCGAAGGAGCGCGCCGAGCACGTGATGATCGTCGACCTCGAGCGCAACGACCTCGGGCGCGTGTGCGAGGTGGGCACGGTTGCCGTCGAGCGTCACGCGGTGATCGAGAGCCATCCGACGGTGCACCACCTCGTGTCGACGGTTACGGGCCGGCTGCGCCTCGAGGTCGGCCTGGCGGATCTCCTGCGCGCCACGTTCCCGGGCGGCTCGATCACGGGCGCTCCCAAGGTGCGTGCCATGGAGATCATCCGCGAGCTCGAGCCCTGGCCGCGCGGGCCGTACACCGGCGCGTTCGGCTTCCTCGATCCGCGCGGCGACCTCGAGCTCGGCCTCGCCATCCGGACGGCGATCGTGACCGGCGGCACGGTACGCTACCACGCGGGCGGCGGGATCGTGGCCGACTCGGATCCCGAGCGCGAGCTCGCCGAGGCCTGGCTCAAGACCGCCGCGCTCCGCCGAGCGCTCGGCGAGGAGCCGCGTCGCGGCCTCGAGCTGTGCTCGTCTGGCTGAACGGTCGCCTCGTACCGGCCGGGCGGGCGCGCGTCTCGGCCCTCGACCGCGGGCTGCTGCACGGCGACGGCGCCTACGACACGTGGCGCACCTACGCCGGGCGCCCGTTTGCCGTCGCGGCCCACGTTCGCCGCCTCGCGGCTGCGGCGCGCACGCTCGCCCTGCCGAGCCCGGGCCCGGCGGCTGCCTGGGAGCGCCGCACGCGCCTGCTCGTCGCGCGGGCTCGATTGCCCGACGCCGCGGTGCGCCTGACGCTCACGCGCGGGCCGGCGGGCGACGCGCTGGCGCCCGTCGGGCGCGCGCGCCCGACGCTCCTCCTCGTCGCCCGTCCGCTCCCCCGCAACCTCTCCCGCCGGCAGGCACGCGGCGTCTCGGTGATCCTCTTGCCGTTTCCGCGGGACGCGACGTCCCCGTGGGCCGCGCTCAAGCTCGTCGGCCACGCGAGCGCCGTCGCGGGCCGGCTCGCCGCCGCGCGCCGGCGCGCCGACGAGGCGCTCTACGTGACTCCGCAAGGGCAGGTGACCGAGGGGACGACCACCAATCTCTTCCTCGTCGAGCGCGGCGCGCTCGTCACCCCACCCCGTTCCGCGGGCATTCTCCCCGGCGTCACCCGCGCGCTCGTGCTCGCGCTCGCCCGACGCGAGGGCGTGGCGGCGCGCGAGGAGTCCGTGCCGGTACCACGCCTGCGGCGCGCGGCCGAGGTGTTTCTCACTTCCTCGACGGTGGAGATCGTCCCGGTCGTGCGGCTCGACGGGCGGGTAGTCGGGGACGGGCGGCCGGGGGAGCTCACCCGGCTCCTTCAGGTCCGCTACGCCGCGCACGTGCGGCGCGCGCTTCGCGTTGCAGGCACGCGCTAAACCTGTTACGCGCGAATCGTGGTGGGGGAGGTGTTGCGATGAGGCCGCGGAACCAGCTCTTCGCCGTCAAGCCCGTGGACGTGCTGCTCGCCGAGCTGGCCGGGGAGCACCGGCTGCGTCGCGTCCTCGGACCCGTCGCGCTCACCGCCCTCGGCGTGGGCGCCATCATCGGCGCGGGCATCTTCGTGCTCACCGGCCTCGCCGCGCACGACAAGGCGGGACCCGGCCTCATCCTGTCCTTCGTCGTGGCCGGGATCGGCTGCGCCCTAGCCGCCCTCTGCTACGCCGAGTTCGCATCGATGGTGCCGGTCGCCGGCAGCGCCTACACCTACGCGTACGCGACGCTCGGCGAGCTGTTCGCGTGGATCATCGGCTGGGACCTGGTGCTCGAATACGCCGTCGCCTCGAGCACGGTGGCGCACGGCTGGTCGCACTACTTCCTCTCCTTCCTCGCCATCTTCGGCATCACGCTCCCGGAACGCTGGACCGGGACGCCGATCGACATCGACCCGACCTCGCACCTCTGGGTCGCGACCGGCAGCTACTGCAATCTCCCCGCCGCGCTCGTCGTGCTCTTCATCTCCGTCGTGCTCGTGGTGGGCATCCGCGAGAGCGCAACCTTCAACGCCGCGATGGTGATCCTGAAGCTCGTCGTCGTGCTGCTCGTCATCGGCCTCGGCAGCGCCTACATCCGCCCCGAGAACTGGCGGCCGTTCCTGCCCTACGGGTGGGGTGGCGTCCTCAAGGGCGCCTCCTACGTCTTCTTCGCCTACATCGGCTTCGACTCGGTCTCGACGCACGCCGAAGAGGCGCGCAACCCGCAGCGCGACGTGCCGATCGGCATCATCGCCTCGCTCGCGCTCTGCACCGTGCTCTACATCCTCGTCGCCGCGGTCCTGACCGGCATGGTGCCGTACACCGCCATCAGCATCGACGCTCCGGTGGCGGCAGCGTTTGCCACCCGGGGGCTGCGGATCGCGGTGTTCTTCATCTCGCTCGGCGCCGTCGTGGGCATCACGAGCGTGCTGCTCGTCCTCCTGCTCAGCCAGGCGCGCGTGCTCCTCGCCATGGCGCGCGACGGACTCATCCCGCGCGAGTTCTTCGGGGCCGTCCATCCGCGCTTCCGCACGCCCCACAAGGCGACCATCCTGACCGGCGTCCTGGTGGCCACCGTGGCGGCGCTCTTCCCGCTGCGCATCCTCGCCGAGCTGGTGAACATCGGCACGCTGATGGCGTTCGTGATCGTATGCGCGGCCGTCATGGTGATGCGGCGCACGAACCCGCAGCTGCCGCGGCCGTTCCGCACGCCGTTCGTGCCGGCCGTGCCGGTGCTCGGCATGGCGATGAACTTCTGGATGATGTGCGGCCTCGGCTGGGAGAACTGGACGCGGCTCTTCGTCTGGCTCGCCGTCGGCCTCGTCATCTACTTCAGCTACGGCCGCAAGCGGAGCACGATGGCACTCGAGCTGGCGGCCGAGCTGGCGGCAACGGGCGCGTCCGCGGCGGGACGCCTCGGCTCCGCGTAGGCTCCCTCGCCTTCGCGCGAGTGGAACAGCTCGGCGACGAGGGCGCGCCGTCGGTCAGAAGGGCAGCAGGCGCACGAGCGCGTAGCCGCCCACGCCGATCGCGAGGCCGAGCAGGAGCGGAGCGCGCTCGGGATATCCACCCACCCGCATCGCCCACGCACCGACCCCGAACAGGACACCGAGCGCTCCGAGCGACAGCGATACCAGCGGCACCGCGCGCTCGGCGACGACCAGCCCGGAGTCGAGCCTCAGCCAGAGCAGCGCCGCGATCCCCACGGCCACCGCCGCCGTGCGGAGCGCCGGCATGGGCTAGAACAGGAAGAAGGGCGCGACGAAGGCGCCCAGGGTGGCGCCGACGCTGAGCAGCGCGATGCCGACCTTGCCCGCGTCGTCGAGGGCGCGGGAGACGGGGCCCCGAGGGGGCGCCGGGTCCTCGCCGGCGTGGTCCGGCGCCTGCGCGGAGCGTGGGGCCTGAACGCGATCGAGCGCCGTCCGCTCCTCGGGGGCGAGGAAGTCCGCCGTGGCCGGGTCCTCGAAAGCGTCGTCCAGCTGGGCAGCCGATATCTCGGGCATGTCGTCGTCGTCGCGCGCCGACGGCCGTCGCTCGGTACCGCAGGCGACGAGCAGCGCCAGCGCGGTCAGCCCCGCCAACAGTCCCCGCATACCTCCCATTCAGCCGGTCACTATAGCGCGCGGCCTCCGCAGGATCGAGCAGGTCGATCGCCCCGGCTACAACCCCAGCTCGCGCGCGATGATCGTCAGCTGGATCTCCGACGTCCCCTCGGTGATCGTCATGAGCCGCGCGTCGCGCCAGAAGCGCTCGACGGGGAACTCCGTGATGTAGCCGTAGCCCCCGAAGACCTGGACCGCTTCCCACGTGACGCGCTGGGCGACCTCCGAGGCGAAGAGCTTGGCCATCGCCGCCTCGCGCATGGCGTAGCCCTGGTCGAAGAGCCAGGCCGCGCGCCACATCGCCGTGCGCGCCGTCTCCACCTCCATCGCCATGCGCGCCAGCTTGAACTTGATCGCCTGGAACTTCGCGATCGGCTGGCCGAACTGCTCCCGCTCCTTGGCGTACTTGACCGCCGCCTCGAGGGCCGCCTGGCTGACGCCGACGGAGCGCGCCGCGTGCGTGATGCGCCCGCCCTCGAGCGTCCCCGTCACCTGCTTGAAGCCCCCCTCGACGCCGCCGAGGACTGCGGCGGCGGGCACTCGCATGTCCTCGAAGGTGAGGGCGGCCGTCTCGGACGTGTGGTGCCCCGTCTTCCTGAGCTTGCGGGACACCGAGAAGCCGGGCGTGTCGGTGTCGACGATGAACATGCTGATCCCCGTGCCGCGCCTGGTGCGGTCCGTGTAGGCGGCCACCAGGCAGTAGTCGGCGATGTTTCCGTTGGTGATGAACATCTTCGTGCCGTTGATCACGTAGTGGTCACCGTGACGCTCCGCCGTGGTGCGGATCGACGCGGCGTCCGACCCGGAGTTCGGCTCCGAGAGGCCGAAGGAGCCGAGCTTCTCACCCTTGATCGCCGGCACCAGGTAGCGCCGCTTCTGCTCCTCGGTCCCGAAGCGGAAGATGGGGATGCAGCCGAGCCCGACGTGCGCCAGCAACGCGGCCGCGAAGCCGCAGTTGACGCGCGCGAGCTCCTCGATGAGCAGGCAGCGCATCACCATGTCGCCCCCGCTGCCGCCGTACTCCTCGGGGTAGCCGACGCCGAGGTAGCCGAGGCTGCCGAGATGACGGAAGAGGTCCATCGGGAAGCTCTCGGCGGCTTCGAGCTCGTCGACACGCGGCGCCAGCTCCTTCTCGGCGAAGCTCCGGACCGCGAGCCGGAAGCTCTCCTGCTCCTCGCTCAGACGAAAGCCCAGCATGGCGACCCTCCTCGGGCGCGGGACTCTAGCCTCGTGCCTCCCGCCGGTGCAAGGCGAGTCGGCATCTGCTAATCGGGAGCGGGATGGCCGTCGCGAGCGTCGAGCGCATCGGGGAACACGAGGGCCGCACGGTCACCGTGCGCGGCTGGCTCGCCGCCCGCCGCTCGAGCGGCAAGCTCCACTTCCTCCAGGTGCGCGACGGGACGGGCACGATCCAGTGCGTGATGTCGAAGGCGGACGTGGCGGAAGAGGTGTTCGCGCTCGCCGACCACCTGCCGCAGGAGTCGTCGCTCGAGGTGACCGGCGTGGTGCGCGCCGACCCGCGCGCCCCGATCGGCTACGAGCTCGGCGTGAGCGACCTCCGCGCCATCCACCAGAGCGCCGACTACCCGATCACCCCGAAGGAGCACGGCGTGGCCTTCCTCCTCGACCACCGCCACCTCTGGCTCCGGTCCAGTCGCCAGCAGGCCATCATGCGGGTGCGCGCCGAGGTGATCCGCGCCTGCCGCGAGTATTTCGACGCCCACGGGTTCCTCCCCTTCGACGCGCCGATCCTCACGCCGGCGGCGTGCGAGGGCACGACGAACCTCTTCGCGGTGCCCTACTTCGACGAGACCGCCTATCTCACCCAGAGCGGCCAGCTCTACGGGGAAGCCGGCGCGCTGGCCTTCGGCAAGGTCTACGTCTTCGGCCCGACCTTCCGGGCCGAGAAATCCAAGACCCGCCGCCATCTGACCGAGTTCTGGATGATCGAGCCCGAGATGGCGTTCGCCGGGCTCGACGACGACATGGACCTCGCCGAGGACTTCCTCGTGCACGTCGTGCGGCGCGTCCGGGAAGGGCGGGCGGCGGAGCTGCGCGCGCTCGAGCGCGACCCGGCGCCGCTCGCCCGGGTCGAGAAGCCGTTCCCGCGCATCACCTACGCCGAGGCGCTCGACGTCCTCCGCCGCAAGGGCTTCGCGCTCGAATGGGGCGCCGACCTCGGCGGCGACGAGGAGACCGCGCTCTCCGAGAGCTTCGACCGGCCCGTCATGGTGCACCGCTATCCCGTCGAGTGCAAAGCCTTCTACATGAAAGCGGACCCTGCGGACCCCCGGAGCGCGCTCTGCGTCGACGTGCTCGCTCCCGAGGGATACGGCGAGATCGTCGGGGGCGGCCAGCGCGAGGACGATGCGGCGGTGCTGGAGGAGAAGATCCGCTCGCACGGCCTCCCGCTCGACGCCTTCGGCTGGTATCTCGATCTCCGCCGCTACGGCTCCGTCCCGCATGCCGGCTTCGGCATGGGTATCGAGCGCTGCGTCGCCTGGCTGTGCGGTCTGCACCACGTGCGCGAGACCATCCCCTTCGCGCGCATGCTCGAGCGGCTGCGGCCGTAAGCTTGATTCCCCGGGGGGTCACCGCTATGGACCTGCCGCCATGACGTGCCGGCCGTGTGCCATTCTGCTCGGGGTCGTCCTCCTGGCCGGCGCGGCACAGGCGCAGGAGGAGAACTTCCGGACCCGTCGCCGGCGCCCGCGCCCCGCCGCCGCGGCACGGGCCGCCGCGCCCGACGCGCAACGTGCGGAGGAGCGTGCCCTGCTCTATCAGCTCGCCGACGCGCAGCGCAGCCTCGGCGAGCAGATCCAGCAGCTCAAGGACCGCGTCGACACCCTGCACGGGGAGCTCGCAACCGGCGAGGACAAGGACAGCGCGCTCGAGCAGGAGGTGAAGGCCGCGCGCGACGAGATCAAGGGACTCTACGTCGAGAGCAGCAGCGTCAAGCAGCAGATCGACGCGCTGAAGGACGACATCGCGGGCGTCAACTCGAACGTCTCCGGGTTCCGCACCTTCTCGGGCTTCTTCATCGCGACGATGATCCTGCTGCTTGCGGTGATCTTCGTGCTGACGATACGTCGCTGACACGCGCCCGCCGGGCGGCGCGGATCGCGCCCAGGACGAGCGCCCCGAGCACCGCGCCGAGCGCGTTGGCGGCGACGTCCCGCAGGTCGTAGTAGCGCCCGGGGGTCACCGCCTGCAGCAGCTCGTCGCCCCACCCCACGGCGGCGGCCAGCGCGGCCGCAGCGGCATATCCGCGGACGCCGCGCACGTGCGGCGCGAGCGCCCACCAGGCGAGCCACGTCATGATCCCGTACTCGGGCAGGTGCACGCGCTCGAGGTGCTGCGCCCGGAGCCACGAGAGCGCGAGGGCGTAGCCGGCGCCGGCCGCGCCGAGCGCGACGTAGGCGCCGCGCGGCGCGCCGCGCCTGGCGAGCGCCGCCAGGAGGCCCGCAGCCGCGAGGGCCGCCACGAGCCCCATGCCGGACCCGAGAAGCCAGGCACCGAGCGCGCTGCGTATCACCGTACGGCCGATCACGGGGCCGTACGGCAGCGTGCCGTAGATGGCTCCCACGTACGCGCCGACCACGAGCCAGCGTGCGCGCGCCATGGCGACCGCTGCTAGCCGCGACCGAGGACCACGACGCAGGACACCGCGCCCGGACCGCCCACGTTGTGCGCGAGCCCGAGCTCGGGGTGCTTCACCTGCCGCGCCCCCGCCTCGCCCCGGAGCTGCGTCACGCACTCGTAGATCATGCGGACGCCGCTCGCCCCGATCGGATGGCCGAAGGACTTGAGACCGCCGCTCGGGTTCACCGGGATGTCCCCGTCGAGCGCCGTTCGCCCCTCCTCCACCAGCCGGCCTCCCTCCCCCTTCGCGCAGAAACCGAGGTCCTCGATGTTCGAGATCTCGGTCCAGGTGAAGCAATCGTGCACCTCGGCGAAGTCGATGTCACGCGGGCCGACGCCGGCCATGGCGTACGCCTGGCGGGCGGCGGCCTGCGTGGAGCGGAAGCCGAGGTAGTCGAACGTCGGGTCGAAGTACGGGCGCCCGGTCGTGACCGCGAGGCCGGCGCCCTTCACGAGGACCGGGTCCCTCTTGAAGCGGCGGGCGCGGTCGGCGCGGCAGATGATCGCCGCGGCGGCGCCGTCGGTCGTCGGGCAGCAGTCGAGGAGACCGAACGGCCAGGCGATGATCGGCGCCTTCAGGACCTGCTCCGCGGTGACCTCCATGCGGAGATGCGCCTTGTCGTTCAGCGCCCCGTTGTGGTGGTTCTTGACCGCCACCCGGGCGAGCGTCTCGCGGCCGAGGCCGAAGGTGTGCATGTAGCGGTTCGCGGCGAGCGCGAAGAGACCGGGCGCCGTGTTCCCGCGGGCGAGGAGCGGGTGGCCGAGGCGCGGGATGCCCCGGCCGCCGCGGTCCTTCAGCTTCTCGGCGCCGAGGACGAGGACGACGTCGGCGACGCCTGCCGCGACGGCGAGGCAGCCGTTGCGGAACGCGTCGGTGCCCGTCGCACAGTAGTTCTCGACGCGCGTGATCGGCCGGTCGTAGAGGCGGAGCGCGTCGCCGAGCGACACCGCCGCCTTGCCGCCGCCCGCGCCGGGCAGGTAGGTCCCGAGGTAGGCCGCGTCGATCTCGGCGGGCTCGATGCCGGCGTCGGCGTACGCGTCGAAGGCGGCGTCGGCGATGAGCTCCTCGTAGCTCCGCTCGAAGCGGTCGCCGAACTTCGTGCAGCCGACGCCGATGACCGCCACCTGGTCCTTCATAATACGGGGCGCGCCTTCCAGAAGTAGTGGCGGTTGCCGCCGGCCTCGTGCAGGCGCCGGAACGTGAGCTCCACCGGCGTGCCCACCTTCACCTCGCCGTCGGCCGCGTCGGTCACCTGAAGGTAGAGCCGGCCGCCGCCCTCGAGATCGATGACCGCCATCGGCA
>VBKF01000228.1:0-12375 GCA_005888095.1 Deltaproteobacteria bacterium
TTCCGCTGGTCTGGTTCGTCCGGAGAGCGTTCCCCCAGTTCACGATGTCGATGCCAGCGACTTCGGCGCCCGCAACTCGGCACGGACCGCCTTTGATGAGCCGGACCGAGTGTGGATCGTACCCTCGTCACCCGCAACCGCATCCGCGACAATGCGGACGGCCTCGTCGACCTCGTCAGCTGCCAGGCGGGCAACGACGGCAACACCGGCGACAACCTGCCGGTCCCCTGACGGCCAGCGACACCCGCACTACACGTTGACCCGACGGACACGGGGGCGTTACAAACCCGTGCCGGCAGCACCACCGTGGCCGACGACCAGGTCGAAAGGGCGAGCGAACGCCGCGTCGCGACCGTGATGTTCGCGGACATCTCGGGGTTTACCGCGATGTCGGAGCGGTTGGATCCCGAGGAGGTGACCGCCGTCGTCAACCGCTGCTTCGAGGCCCTCGAGGCCGCGGTCAGGAGTCACGGGGGCTTCGTCGACAAGTACATCGGCGATTGCATCATGGCGGTCTTCGGGGCTCCGGCCGCGCTCGAGGACGCCCCCAAGCAGGCCGTCAACGCGGCGATCGAGATGCGCAACCACATCGCCCGCCTGAACGAGGAGGGCGCGCTGGCGGTGCCGATCGGTCTGCACGTGGGGATCAACTCCGGGCTCGTTCTCGCGGGCCGGGTCGGCGGAGCCGTGAAGCGCGACTTCACGGTGCTGGGCGACGCCGTGAACCTGGCCTCGCGCTTGAAGGACGCGTCGCCCACCGGCGCCATCTACGTGGGGCTGCAGACGTATCGCCATACGCGGCCGCATTTCGAGTTCCGCAAGACCGCACGCTTGAGCCTCAAGGGGAAGCAGGCGGCCGTCTCGGCGTACGAGGTCATGTCCGTCCGCGAGCGGGTCCACCGCCCGCGGTTCGCCGGGGCCGACCGCATGATCGCCTCCGCGATGGTCGGCCGCGAGCACGAGCTCGCCCGCATCCGGAACTGCATCGCGAGGGTCGTGGCCGGCGCCGGCGCGATCGTGAACGTGGTCGGGGACGCGGGTATCGGCAAGTCGCGGCTCCTGGCGGAGGCTCGCGCGCTCGAGGAGATGAAGGCCGCGACACTGCTCGAGGGCCGATCGCTCTCCGTCGGCCAGAGCCTCAGCTTCCACCCCTTCGTCGACCTCCTCCGCCACTGGGCGGGGATCGCCGAGGAGGACGACGAGGCCGAGGCGCTCGAGAAGCTCGAGGGAGCGGTGGCGGAGGTCTTCCCCGATGGCGTCGAGGAGTACGTTCCTTTCATCGCGACGCTCATGGGGATGCGGTCCACGGGACGGCACGCGGAGCGGCTGAAGGGCATCCAGGGCGAAGCGCTGGAGAAGCTGATCTTCAAGACGGTGCGCGAGCTCCTCGGCGCCATGGCTGCCGTGCGGCCGCTCGTGCTCGTGTTCGAGGACGTGCACTGGGCCGACCTCTCGTCGATGAAGCTGCTCGAGTCGGTGCTCCGCCTGGTGGCCGAGAGCCCCATCGTGTTCGTGCACGTCTTCCGCCCCGACTACACGCAGACGGGCCAGCGGCTGCTCGCCCTCGCGCGCGAGACCTATCAGGCTCACGCCGTGGAGATCCAGCTCGAGCCGCTCGACGACGCCTCGTGCGAGCAGCTCATCCGCAACCTGCTCCGGCTCGACGAGCTGCCCTACGCGACGCGGGCACTGATCGCCCGCAAGGCGGAAGGGAATCCCTTCTACATCGAGGAGGTGCTGCGCGCGCTGATCGACGAGGGCGCGGTGGAGTATCGGGACGACCGCTTCCACGTGACGGCCAAAGTCGAGACGGCGGTGATCCCCGAGACGATCCAGGACGTGGTGATGGCGCGCATCGAACACCTGCCCGACCCCGTCCGCCGGCTCCTGCAGCTGATCTCCGTGATCGGCAGGAGCGCGCCGTACCGCATCATCGCCTCGGTCGCGCCGCCCGGCGCCGAGCTCGGCTCGGCACTGGCCTACCTGAAGAAGCGGCAGCTTCTGACCGACCGGCGGGTGGGCGACGAGATCGAGTACGTCTTCAAACACGCGCTCGCCCAGGAGACGATCTACGCCTCGCTCCTCCAGCGGACGCGCAAGGAGCTCCACCTCGCAGTGGCCGGCTCGATCGAGACCCTGTTCGCCGATCGCCTGGCGGACTTCTACGGCATGCTCTCCTACCACTTCTCGCGGGCCGAGAGCCCGGAGAAGGCGGAGGAGTATCTCTTCAAAGCGGGCGACGAGGCGGCTCGCGCCGCCGCCTCGAGCGAGGCGCTGCACTACTTCCGCGAGGCCTCGCGTCTCTACTTCGCGATCCACGGCGAGGGGGGCGATCCCGCCAAGAAGGCGACGCTCGAGCGGAACATCGGGCAGGCGCTGATGAACACCGGCCACCTGACCGAATCGATCGATCACTTCAACCGTGCCCTCGAGTTCCTCGGGGAGCGCGTCGCGAGGACCCCGCTCGCGATCGCCCGCAAGTTCGCCTCGGATCTCCCGGTCGTGCTGCGCGAGCTCTACCTTTCCCCGCGCCGTCGCCCTTCGGCCGAGGGGAAGGAGCGCTTTCGCCAGGCCCTGCAGATCAGGATGAATCGCACGCGGGCCCAGTCGACGAGCGACACGCGGCGTCTCCTCTTCGACTACTTCGACAGCATCCGGCACATGAACCGGTACGATCCGCGGACGATAGAGGAGGCGTCGCCCAACTACGCCGGGTTCGCCGTGCTGTTCGCTTACTCCGGCCTGTCATTCCGGCTCAGCCGGCGCGTCCTCGAGGCCTCCCGTAGCCTGCTCCGCGCAGACCATGCGCAAGACGTGTTCGTGTTCCGCTCGATGCGCTTCGTCCACGACTTCCTCGAGGGCCGCTGGGACGAGGACCGCGCGATCGACGAGGCGCTGGTCACGCAGGCGTTGCGATACGGGCAGCTCTGGGAGGTCAACACGTACCTGGGCCTCAACTGCGAGCGCAAGGTTCGGCAAGGGGACTTCGCAGCGGCGCATCACCACATCGAACAGCTGTGCGAGCTGAGCGAGTCCTACGGCTACAGCTTCGCGCAGTCCACCGAGTACTCGATGCGCGCCTTCGTGCTGCTCGAGCAGCGGCGGCTCGCCGAGGCCCTTCGGGCTGTCGACCGATACTATCTCTCGCGGCACGAAGACGTGTTGAAGCTCCTGGCGCTGGCGACCAGGGCGAAGGCGGAGATCCTCCTCGGTGATCGCGAGCGGGCGGGGAAGGCGCTGTTGGAAGCCAGGGGCGTCGTCGAGAGGCTGGGACGTGTCTGGACGCCCTACCACGTGAGCGCGTACCTCATGAGTCGCTTCCTGCTCGACGTGACCGATCTCGAGCAGTGCCTCCGTGACGGCGCGCCGGCGGCGCGACAGGTGGGCAAGCGTGCGCGCCGCAGCGCCCGCGCCGCGATCCGGATCGCGGCCAAGGTCGCGCGCGAACGGGCCGAGGCGTACAAGCTGGCGGGGCGCCTGTGCTGGCTGCTCGGAGAGCGCGACCGGGCGCTCGCGTGGTGGAGCCGGAGCGCTGCGGAGGGCCAACGCCTGGGTGCGCTGCCGGAGGTCGCCCGTACCTTCGCGGAGGTTGGCCGGCGCCTGCCCGAGCGCAGGGACGGCCCGCGGACGTTCCAGGGGCTCGAGCCCGAGGCCTGCGTCGATCGTGCCGCGGCGCTGTTCACGCAGCTCGGCCTCGACTGGGACCTGGAGCAGCTCGGGATACAGGCCGAGGTCGAGGCTACCGCCTGAGCCGGCGAGCTCGGGCGAGAAGCGCCACCAGTGCCGCCGCGGTACACGCGTAGGCGAACAGGTCGCCCACGCGGTAGTAGAGCGTGTGGTCGTGGCTCGGCGCGATCGCGCCGGCGGTCGTGGTCTGCGTCTCGAGAGCGGTCGCGGCGCGGATCCGTCCCCACGGGTCGACGATCGCCGACGGACCGGACGTGGATACACGCACCAGGTAGCGGCGCTGCTCCACTGCGCGGAGGAGGATGATGTCGAAGACGCGGACGGCGTACTTCCGGTCGCCCAGCCACGAGTCGTTGGCGAGGTTCACGAGGTACGCCGCCCCCTGACGCACCCGCGCGGCGGCGATCTCGGGGAAGAGCGCCTCGTTGCAGATGAGGATGCCCGCGGAGCCCGCGGCCGTCGGCAGCGGGGGGGTCGGCGTGCCCGGCGTGAACACCCGCGCGCGACCGAAGCGGCGGTTCAGGAAGTCGAGGCGGGCGAACGGGAAGTACTCGGCGAATGGGAGCAGGTACTGCTTGTCGTATCGGCCGGCGACGTCGCCGGCAGGGTTGAGCAGGAACGCCGAGTTGAAGTACTGCGGCGGCTGCCCGGCGGCCCGCGGCCCGCCGGCGAGGAGCTCGACCCCGCCTGCCGAGAGGACGCGTCCGATCGCCCGGCGATAGAGCGGCTCGTCGTCCAGGAAGAACGTCATGGCGCTCTCGGGCCAGAGGACGAGCGCCGGATGACCGTCGCGCAGCACGCGGTCGGTGAGGCGAAGATAGGTGTCGAGGTTCCGTCCGTAAAGGTCGGGACGCCACTGTGACCCGACGTCCAGGTTGCCCTGGACGATGGCGATCGGCACCGCCGGGGCGCCTGAAGACGCAGCCTCGGAGCCGGCGAGGCGGAACCGCCCGTACGCGGAGGCCAGGAGTACCATCGCCCCCACGAGCACCGCGCCCCCGATCGCGGCCCGGCGGGCGTGCGGGCCGCGTGTGCGTGAGAGCCAGAGCTCGACCAGGGCGGCGTTCACCGCGACGAGTACGAAGCTCACGCCGTAGACGCCGGTCACGTCCGCGATCTGAATCAGCGAGGTGGCGTGCATCTGGGAGTAGCCGGCGAGCGCCCACGGGTTGCCCGTCAGGAACTTCACGCGCCCGAGCTCTGCCCCGACCCACGCGGCGCCCGTCGCGAGCGGGAAGAACGGGCTCTCCCAGTGCCGGAGGGCGCGGTACCAGGCGGCAAAGGCCATGTAGTAGGGCGCGCCGTGAAGCGAGAAGAGCGCGATCGCGAAGCCGATCCCGAACAGTGTCGGCTGCTCGAAGTACACGGCCACCGCTCGCGGCAGGGCGTCGCCCACCGTCCAGGCCATGACGAGGAGCCAGAGCCAGGCGAGCCCGAGCGCCGCCCGTGGCTCGGCGGCGCGGATGGCGAGCAGGAGAGGGACGAGCGCGACCCAGGCGAGCAGGTGTGAGCCGAAGGGCGGAAAGGCGAGCCCGTAGAGCAGGGCGGAGACCAGGGTGGAGACCAGGGTGGGGACGAGAAGGACGCCCCGCGGCCCGAAGGATGGCACGCGGCTGCTACCTGCCCGCGTCGGCACGCGCTCAGGTGCCGCCGCAGACCCCCGTGGTCGAATCGAACCGCGCGCCTTGGTCCACACAGCGGTGGCCCGCTCCCTGGTCGTGCGGCACGCACACCGCCACGGTCCCGCTGCAGCGGCCGCCCCGGCCGTCGTCGGCGACGAAGCTCACGTGGTACACGCGCCCGTCCCCACTTCCATCGCGCTCCGCTCGCACGCGCGCGGTGCTGCCGACGAGGGCGGGATCCGGACAGGTCCCCGTCTCTGCCGCATCATCGAGCGCCTCGTCCTGGGTGATGCCGGTGACGGTCAGGGCGACGGGGTCGCCGTCCGGGTCCGCCACGCCTGCAACTGAGATGGCCACGAACTTGTGGTTCGGCGGCCAGACCGTGCCCGGGCTGGCAAACGCCCGGCTGCAATCGGGGGTCCGATTGCAGCCGAGCTTGCTCGGATTTTTCGGATGGACGCACGTGCCCGCCGCGTCGCACTCGTCGTCCGTGCAGGCGTCTCCGTCGTCCGGGCACGACGTCCCGGCGGGGGCGAGCCGATCCTCGGGGCATTGCGCCGAAACACCCGTGCAGGTCTCCGCGACGTCACACGGCCCCACCGCCGGGCGGCACGCCGTCCCGGCGTTCCCGGGCTGATGGAGGCAGCGGCCGGAGCTATCGCACTGATCGACCGTGCAGGGGTTACCGTCGTCCAGCTCGCACGCGTCGCCGATGCCGTCCTCGTTGGCGTCTGCCTGATCAGGATTCGCCACTGTTGGGCAGTTGTCACAGACGTCGCCGACGTCATCCTGGTCGGTATCTTCCTGCAGCGGGTTGAACAGCAGCGGACAATTATCGGCGACCTTCCCCGTCGTCGGGTCCACCTCCTCGAAGGTCCCGTCCTCGTCGAGGTCGCGGAGGATCGTGCGCGTCGGACCCGGCGAAATGAACGTCAGCCCTCCCTCCGCGAACTTGAGCGCGCCGGGAGACACCAGCTCACCGGCGGGACCCACGAGGTTGACGCGCTCGCGGAAGTTGATTGTCCTCCCGGTGAGGGCGTTGAAGGTGTGCAGGACGTACGGACCACCCACCCGCGAGGGCGGGCCATCCCCCACCCTCCCGTCGCCGTCGAGGTCCATGCCTTGCCTGCTCTCGTCCACCGCCACTGCCAGTGTGCCGCCGTTCACGCTGGGGCCGAAAGGCAACGCGAGGGCGAGGCCGAGATTCTTCTCTCGGTCCTCCGGCGGCGCCGTGGGGCGGAAAGCGTGCAAAAGAAGGCGAACCCCCAGCGGGGAGGTGGGCGGAAAAAACTCGGCTTCGACGCAGGGCACGAGTGAGTCCGCGAGGGCGGGCACCGGAAGGGCGACGGCGCCGGGGCCGTTGCAGATCAGCTCGGGCTCCTTGTCGCGATCAGCGAGGTCGATCACGCCCACCGGCGTCGAGTTCATCCCGTTGTCCCGGGCCACGAACGTGAGCCACTTGGGACTCAGCGCGAGGAGGCTGGTTGGGCTCGATCGGCGGAAGTCCCTGACGGTGTGTTCCACGTTATCGAACAGCATGAGGGCACAGGGACTGGACTCGCACTTCTCGCCGTTCGGGACGACGAACGCGACCCGACCGGCGCTGACGGCGAAGTCCACCGGCAGGCTCGGATCGAGAAACACCCCTGCCATTGGGAAATTCCCGCTCAGCTCTTTGGACCGCGTCACCCGGAAGGTGGGGTGTTCGGCCGTACCGACGAAGAAGGGGTTCGGGTGACCGGGGTCGGTCAGCGCTGCATCGTATACCGCGAGTGCGTCCGCTCCGTTCGCGTCGGGAAACGAGAAGGCGAGCAGGCTTCCCGCCAGCTCCAGCCGAGGGCTTCGCGTGGCGGCCAGGATCGTGCCCTTCCTGGGGTCCGAGGCACCCTTGCGCAGGTCGAATGCTCCGGCGGTGAACACGTCGCCTTCTCGACCGTTGCCGTCGAGGTCGAAGCGTCCGGCGTCGTCGGTCGACGTGAGCTCCGGGACGCGGAATGCCACGAGGTCCTCGGAGGCCTGGAAGGCGAAGACTGGCTGCTGGAGGCGCTCGAGGAGGCCGTCCGTCCCGAAGTTCGCGAAGCAGCGCATGTCGACGCTGGCGATCTCGATCGGGGCTGCTCCGGGGTTCTGCAGGTCGAGCGCGTAGAGGATGACGTCGGTCTTGTCACAGTCGTTGTTCAGGTCCACGGTCTCGTCCCCGAGCGAGTTGCAGTGCTGGTCGAGATCCACCTCGGCCGACACCCCCGGGCCGCTCTCCCGGTTCTCGTAGACCGCGAACTTGCCCGCCCGCGCGAGGGTGAGGGGGTTGGCCCGCATGCTCTTGGGCGCGTCGCCCTGCACGCAACGGATGACGACCGGTCCGACCCCCGCCTCCGGCGGCCCCACGTCGGGGCAGGCTCCTTCGAGCTCGATGCGCAGCACGGAGCGCGGCGCATCCACGGTGCCGAGGACGTGCTCCCCGCTCCGGGAGAGCAGAGGCGGGAGCTTGGCGCCGTTCGCAGTAAACGACTCGGGGACCCCGGCCACGCACGTCGTCCCCAGGGCCGGTGCAAGGACTTCGACGAAGCGCGTCAGCGTGATCCCCTCGATATTGGGGAGCAGGTCGTGAAAGTCGAAGGGGATGAACAGGATGGGGTTTCCCGTGCTGTTCACGTCCCCGGCGGCCAGGACGTTTTTCCCGAACCCGGTCACGTCGTGTACGAGCGCGTCGAAGGCGTTGGGTGGCGGGAGAGCGAGGAAGGAGGGGAACCGGTCGTCGCGGACCCGGGAACCGGGGATGAAGAGCTCGTCGATCCGCGCCGTGAGCTGGGAGTCCGTCGTCACCTCGATCACGACGAGCCCGGTGCGCGTGAGGGACGCGGCCGGATTGCACGGCCCGGGGTTTTCCACCGGCGCGTCCGCCTTCGGGAAGGCAAAGTGCACGCAGCTGCACCCTGTCGCGTCGCATGTCTCCGGGCCGCAGGTCGTGGCCGCAACGTCGTCGACGACGTGTCCGTCCGCTTGGAATCGGATCGAGACGTGGTTCCGGGCCGGATCGGCAGCAAACACCTTGGCCTCGCGCGTCACCGTCACCACGTCGTCCGGCGAGGCGAAGGGGGCTGACACCGAGCCCATGCTCGACGCGAAGGAGCGGGCAGCCGCGGGGATGACGTTGCAAGAAGCCAACGCCGGGGACGATGCACTCTCGAGAAGTGCCACAAGAGCGAATGCAGTGACGAGACAGCCGACGTCCTTCATGACGCTTTCTTCCTCAAATAGTCGCGCTACTACCGATAGGCCGGCACGACGGCGATTCACCAGCGCGGCGAAGGACCGGTTGGTGGTTTCCCGTGCGGCGCTGAAGGTCTTGGTCGCCTGTGGGACGGGGTTGCAGGTCTGCCAACGAGCGCCGCAAGGACGACCGCGCCGGGGGAGGGTCGGCTTCATCACATTCTCCTCGGGCGGCCCGCCCGGCCTCCTCGACCGCCCCCCACGCGGCTGCGCCCGCACTCGTGTACGGCCGCCCCCGTACGTCGGTCAAGCGAAAAAAGTTGGCGTGACGCCCGTGTGCGAAATTTACCGTAGGGTCGTTCGCTCGCTCTCTAGTCGCTTCACGTTGCGCTGAGCTTGCCGCCATCCTTGGCGGCGACGACTTCCCGTGCGCCTTCGGATCGGTCACCGGCGTAGTCACGCAGCTGTTGTCGTCGCACGCGTCGCCCAGGGAGGCCGGCACCGAAGCGGCCTCCACGGGCTTCGCCGAAAAGGTGTCCCGCGCGGGGGCCTCGAGTGCGTCGCTGAGCCTCGTCGCGGGCCAGGTGAGCGCCTCGGTCTCGCTCATGCGCCGCCCCTCCGACCTTCGCACGCAGATCGAGGAGGGCGTCGATTCCGTGTGATGCGTCGGGCAGGCGGTGATCCGGGGCGGCCGGACCGGCGGCGGCGGATGTTCCGCCGCCGGTTCAGCCACGCGCTAGTTGTACGCGTAACCGCGATACCACGTACAGCCATAGCCGGTCCTGGAGTACAGGTCGTTGCTCCACTCCCCCTGCAGGATATAGCGGTGCCCGTTGAGCGTGACGTTCGCCTGGTCGCTGCTCACCGTGCCGTAGTGGTAAGAGCACTTGTCCCCGTTCTCGTTTCCCTGGTCATCGTACCACCCGTTTCCGAGCGGGTCGGTGATCATCTCGAACTGCTCGTGCGACAGGGTCGAGATCGCACCGTCGGCGGTATAATCGCCGCTGGGGGCATAAAAGTTGTTGCCGGAGTGAGCTGAGCAGTTCCAGTGCTGATCCTGGCTGGGCATATTGGCGTAGATCACGGGGGCGTTCGAGGTGTTGTTCGGGTAGTAGTGCGAGTGATAGGCGCAGTAAGTCCCCGTCGTCCCGTTGGTAGACCATCCGTTGTTCGCGCTGTAGGTCAACAGACCGGACGCAGTGAAGACGAAGAACTGGTAGTGGAGACCGTACGGCCAATTGTTCAAGCTGATCTCCCTCCACACCTCTTCCTGGATGTCGCCATCGGTCGTGTACGTCCCGTGTGGGTATGGGCGGCTGTCGAGCACCCAACCCGCCCACGTCGAGTTGTTGCGGGTACAGTTGTAATAGTCACAGTACTGGGTGGTCGGGTTGTAGAAGGTGGAGCCACCGACATCGATCAGGTACCGACGGATGAGGTTCCAGTATGTAGAGTCACTGCCGTACTTCTCGAAGGTGTAGCCCGGGGGCACCCAGAAGATGGCGTAGCTTCGAATCCAGTCCTGGACACGGCCGCCGTGGAACCTGAGCGGATACGAGTTGTCCGAGGGCGGGGTGCCAGCAGCATTGTGTGCGCGGAACGGATGTTCCTTGTGCGGCCCAGAGCGGACCTTGAGCGGCGGGACGCTCGCCTCCGGTGGGCTCTCTGGCGGCTGCAAGAAATCGGGCAGCTGTTGGGAGTGCGCCCCGCCAGGCCCCAGATAGAGAACAACGGCGCTGACGAGAGCGAGGAGGCGCACCTTGACGCTCCGCTTCTCGGTGAACGAACCAAGGGGCACCTCCGCGGGACCGAACTCTTGACGCATGCAGAACATCGATGGCTCCTCCTTCTGACTGTTGGGGTCTCACGCCGCGCGTTCCGGCTGGAAGAGCAAGCGCGATGCCGTCACGAAAGTGGCCGCGGATCTGACGGGAAGAGGCGAAAAATCGAGGTCGCACGAGGACGGTCGGGAATGCTCGCGCCCGGCCTGCTAACGCGGGTTGGCATCGCCACCGTCGCCGACGAGTCAGGTGCAAACCAGACTTAGCGCCGACCAGTGGACTTAGCGTTCCGAAATTCGCGGACGCTCTGTCAGCGGTCACTCGGTACTGGCACCCTAGTTGCTCTTCCCGAGCGCAGAGGTGCGAGCACAGATGACGCCGAAACGGGACGCGCGGGCAAGCAGCGGTACTCCGGTCGCAGCGAACGTTATGCCGGTGGCGGAGGCGGCGCAGGCGAGAACCGTCACGGCAGGCGGCTGGTTCGTCGCCGAGGACCTGAACGGCGATCTGCTCGTCGTGGTGCTTCCGCGGAAGACGGAGCAGGGATCGTAATTTCCACGCTCCGAACTTTGGGGAACCGGAGGTCCCCGGGCGACTGCCTTCGCGTCCAAGGGCATGGTGCAATTGAAGCGGGGCCAGGTACGGAAGTTTCCTGCCACGGGCGTCGCCCGGCGTCCAAGAACTCGCGCCCAGCGCGTTGGCACGAGCCCCTGGGAGATCGTGGTCGAGCCGCCAAGACCAGCCGGCCCGACGTCGGTGAGGCGCTCGTCGCCGGTGGCCGGCGTACGGCGCAACTGTCTACGTGTGCGGGCCCTCGAACTCGCGGCGGCTCCGTCGACGGTAGGCGTGGCTCGCGCTGCAGAACTAGGAGCGGTGGACCGCTAACTCGTCTTGGCGACCTGCCCCTTCGGCGCTAAGGGAATCTAGCGTCGCGCCGCGAGCGACGCGCCGGTTACGATGTCTTTGCTCATCCCGGCGACACATGGCGCGTGGCACCCTCCTTGCTCTTCGCTGCTCGCAAAGGAGGACACACCATGACCACGCAGATGATCACGAGGATGGGGTTCGCAGCGGGGCTTCTCTTGCTCGGCTGCCTAGGCGAAGCCGGAGCCGCGGGATCCTGTCCCGGCGGCCGCTTCCTGGTGCACGGTGACGCGCTGATCGCCGAGGCGAACGCGCCGGCTGTGGACGCCGTCGTGATGACGGGGTCGCTCGTCTCCGTCGCCAGCGGGTGCAGGCCGGTCGCCGCCAAGTTCAAGTCGGCTCGCAGCGGGACGCTCGTCCGCGCCGCCTTTCCGGAATGTCGCGAGGCGGGTAGGCGGTTCGTGCTGAAGGCCACCGTCGACCGGACGTGCACCTCCATGACGGGCACGTTCAGCGCCAAGCGGCCCAAGTTCAGACGGCGCTTCGTGGCGACGCTCTCGACCTGCGGCGACGGCGTGCTCGACGCGGAGGCCGGCGAGCAGTGCGACGACGGCACCTCGGTCAGCCGAGACGGTTGCGAGGCGAACTGCACTCGCTCGGCACCACCGACCACTACCACCACCACGACAGTGGCGCGCACGACGACGACCACCACCACGACACTCCCGCCCAACATTATCATTGACCCTCCGCCGCCCGGCGACATCATCGAGCCCCCGCCGCCCGGCGACCTTCCGCCCGGCGACGACCTTCCCCCTCCGCCGTTGCCCTTCTGAGAGCAAGGAGCAGTCGCCCGTCGCATCTCATTCACGCGCCTGGCGGCGTATCCTGTGAGGTGGTTACACCTAGCTTGCTCGCAAGGCTGCAGCGTTCGCGGGTTCGCCTTCGCGTGCTGGCACCGTGATTGCTGTCTCTTTCGGACAGCGTGACTGCCCGGATAGCGGGCCATAACCCAGAGGAGGAAGAACGATGATGCACTCGGAACACAGCACGATGACGAAGGGAGCAGACTCCCGATGCCGAGGCACCGGCTTCTTTGCCGTTGCCCTCGCCCTTGCCGTTCTGGGCGGAACGAACCCAGCGAGAGCCGAGGTCGTGCCGACGCCCGGGCAGCTCTACACGGTGCCACACTCCTACTGCATCGACGACGC
>VBKF01000228.1:12422-14593 GCA_005888095.1 Deltaproteobacteria bacterium
TGTCGTTCTACGACACGAGCACGTACTCCGAGCAGACCGTGTGGTGGCTCCCCGCCGTCTTTACGTGGAACGGCACGGCGTGGGTGCTTGCCGGGAAGGGTCAGTGGCAGCCCGGACTCGCCCAAACGTCGGTAAATCTGCTGAGCTGCTTGACGGGGAACTGCAGCTTCCAGCCGACGGAGTTCACGGGCTGGGACCGCTTCAGCTTCACGGTCACCCCGGGCCACTACTACAGGGCCGCCATCTACTACTACTGGAACGCGACGATCGACGTCGGCCACGGGGAAACCGTCCGCGTGGGCTCCAATTTCGTCGGCCGATGGGCCTCCTACCCGCCGTACTGCTACATCTCCGGGAACGGGAAAAACATCACCATCCTGCCGCTCCAACTCCCATGAAGAGCACGCCGGCCGGTCCCCCTCTCTCCGAGGAGGACCGGCCGGCCCTTTCAGCTACGTTTTGCCGCCCCCTTCATTCGGGTTAGGGATACCGATACGATCCGGTACGATCCGGAGTCAGAGTCGGGCGGCGAGAGTGGCAATGCAGCGCGCGGCCTTCCTGGCCTGTCTCGTCGCCGGCGGCGCGGCTCCCCCGGTCGCCGCGGCCGCCGCACCGGCGTGCGCGGCCTTCGACCACGAGCACCAGGCATGGACGCGCCTCCTCCAGCAATACGTCAAGGACGCGCGGGTGGATTACGGAGGCCTCCACCGCGAGGCACGGCCGGCGCTCTCGGCTTATCTCGACGTGCTTTCGGCGGTGTCGCGGACCTGCTACGCAGGTTGGACGCGCGAGCAGCGGCTCGCGTTCTGGATCAACAGCTACAACGCCTATGCGGCGGAGCTCATCCTCGAGCACTACCCGGTGCGCAGCATCCGCGCGATCGGGTGGCTCCCGGGGTCGGCCTTCCGGACGAAGTTCATCCCGATGAAGGACCTCGCGGGCGGCGAGCTCTCGCTCGACGACGTCGAGCACGAGCACCTGCGGAAGGAGTTCGGCGAGCCGCGCATCCACTTCGCGATCGTGTGCGCGTCGGTGAGCTGCCCGGCGCTGCGCTCCGAGGCGTACCGCGCCGCCGACCTCGAGCGACAGCTCGACGATCAGGCGCGGCGGTTTCTCGCCGATCCCACGAAGAACCGCTTCGACCGCAAGTCGCGGACGCTCCACCTCTCGCCGATCTTCAAGTGGTTCCGCGAGGACTTTGAGAAACCAGCTGGCAGCCTGCTGGCGTTCGTCGCCCGCTACGTCGACCCCGCGGCGGCGGCGGCGGTCAAGGAGCCGGGCGTGCGCGTCGAGTTCCTGGATTACGACTGGTCCCTGAACGGGAGATAGAAATGGTCGAGACGGCCGACTTCGACGCTACCCTCGCGCATCATGGGCTGGCGCCGCTGCGCCGCGGCAAGGTCACGACGCTCCAGGTGAACGTCGGCAAGCGCTGCAACCAGGCCTGCCACCACTGCCACGTGGAGGCAGGCCCGACGCGGACCGAGATCATGGGCGAGGCCGTGGCCAGCCGTGTGCTCGAGCTCCTCGCCGCGAGCGCCGACGTGACGATCGTCGACCTCACAGGCGGCGCGCCAGAGCTGAACCCGCACTTCCAGCAACTGGTGCACGAGGCGCGGGCGCTCGGCCGACACGTGATCGACCGCTGCAACCTGACCGTGCTCTTCGAGCCGGGGATGGAGGACCTGGGGGAGTTCCTGGCGGCGCACGACGTCGAGATGGTCGCGAGCCTCCCGTGCTACACCGCGGAGAACGTCGAGAAGCAGCGCGGGCACGGCGTCTTCGAAAAGAGCATCGACGCGCTCCGGCGCCTGAACGCGCTCGGCTACGGGCGGTCGGACTCGGCGCTCGTGCTGAACCTCGTCTACAACCCGGTCGGCGCGTTCCTGCCGCCGCCCCAGGCCGAGCTCGAGGCGCGCTACAAGGACGAGCTCCGCGGCGGCTTCGGGATCGAGTTCCACCGCTTGTTCACGATCACCAACATGCCGATCAAGCGCTTCGCGGACTTCCTCGTGCGCCAGGGGCAACGCGAGGCGTACATGAGCCTGCTCGTGAACCACTTCAACCCGACGACCGTCCCGGGGCTCATGTGCCGCTCGCTGCTCAGCGTCGGCTGGGACGGGACCCTCTACGACTGCGACTTCAACCAGATGCTCGAGCTGCCGCTCGGC
>VBKF01000229.1 GCA_005888095.1 Deltaproteobacteria bacterium
CGATGTCGAAGGCGGGCCACTCGGCGTAGGGGCTCGGCCCCGTGCGGGGATCGCCGAAGCCGCGGATCGCGGCGTAGACCAGCCGCGGGTTCCGCTCGCGCAGCCGCTCGTAGCCGACCCCGAGGCGATCCATGACGCCGACGCGCGCGTTCTCCACCACCGCGTCGGCCCGCTCGACGAGGCGGAGGAGGATGCCGCGGTCGCCGGCGGCGCGCAGGTCGAGGACGACGGAGCGCTTGTTCCGGTTGATGCTCGCGAAGTAGCCGCCGTAGTCGCAGCCCGCGCGGTCGGCCGGAAAAGGCGGCATCCCGCGGGTCATGTCGCCGCGCGGCGGCTCGATCTTGACCACGTCGGCGCCGAGGTCGGCGAGCAGCATGGTGCAGAAGGGTCCGGCGAGCGCCTGCGTCAGGTCGAGGATGCGAAGGTCGGCGAGCGGTCCCGTGCGGGTGGCCATCATCACTCACCTCGGACCCAGTGGCTCCGCCGCTTCAAGAGGACCTCGCGCTCGCCCTCGAAGACGATCGTCCCGTCCTGCTTCACGCCCCAGTGCTTGAAGCGGACGATGCCCGCGTCGTCGCGGTCGGCGTCGCGCTTTCCGATCACCTCGGTGTAGGCCGTGAGGGTATCGCCGTGGAACACCGGAGCGCGGAAGCGGAGCTTGTCGAGGCGCAGCTCCGCGATCGCGTGCTCCGCGGTGTCCTGGGTCGCGAGGCCGATCACGATCGAGCCGGTGACGAGGCCGAAGACGATCCGCTGCCCGAAGGGCGTGCCACGCATCTTGTGCTCGTTGTAGTGGGCGTCGGCGGTGTTCATCACGAGCTTCGTGAGCAGCTGGTTCTCGACCTCGCCGACCGTCGTGCCGCGCGCGTGGCGCATCTTCTGCCCGACCTCGAAGTCCTCGAACCAGCTCATCGCTTGGCCCTCGGGAGGAAGGCGTCCGAGATGATGCGCTGCTGGATCTCGGAGGTGCCCTCGAAGATCTTCGTGAGCCGCGCGTCGCGCCAGTAGCGCTCGAGCGGGTACTCGCTCGTGTAGCCGGCGCCGCCGTGAATCTGGATGCCCTCGCTGGTCACCTTCTCGGCCATCTCGCTCGCGAAGAGCTTCGCCATCGACGCCTGCACGTCGGCGCGGTGCCCGCGGTCGAAGTCGTCGGCGGCGGCGTAGGTGAGCGCGCGCGCCGCCTCGATCTCGGTCGCCATCCACGCCAGCTTGAAGCGGATCGCCTGGAAGTCGCCGATCGGCCGGCCGAACTGGATGCGCGTCTGCGCGTAGGCGATCGAGTCCTCGAGCGCCCCGCGGGCGAGACCGACCGAGCGCGCGGCGGTGTGGATACGCGCGACCGAGAGGCCCATCGCCGTCCGCTTGAAGCCCTCGGACGAGCCGCTCCGCGCCGAGTGGACCAGGATGTTCTCCTTCGGGATGCGGAAGTTGTCGAACGAGAGCTCCCAGGTCTTCCAGCCGTGGTAGCCGATCTTCCGCATCGGCGTGCCCGCGATCCCCGGCGGGAAGGTGCCGCGCTCCTTCTCGATCAGGAACTGGGCGATGCCGGCGTGGCGGTTCTCCGGGTCGTAGGGCGTGGCCCGCGCGACCAGGATGATGAAGTCGGCGCCGTCGGCGAACGTGCACCACATCTTCTGGCCGTTCACCACCCATGCGTCGCCGACGAGCTCGGCGCGGCAGCGGATCGAGGCGACGTCGGAGCCCGCCCCCGGCTCGGAGAGCGCGAAGGCGCCGAGGCACTCGCCGCGCGCCATCCGGGGCAGGATCTGCCTCCGCTTCTCCTCGCTGAAGCCCGCGCCGATGCCGTTGCCGCGCGCGATGATGCTCGCAACGCTCATCCACGCGCGCGCGAGCTCCTCCGTGATAAGCACGTACTCGAAGATGCCGAGCCCGAGGCCACCGTGCTCCTGCGGGATCAGGACCCCGAAGTAGCCGAGCGTGGCCATCTTCTGCCGGAGCTCCATCGGTATCTCGCCCTGCACCGGGTCGAGCCGGTTGGCGACCGGCAGGACCTCGTGCATCGCGAACGCGCGCGCCGACTCGAGGATCGCTTGGCGCTCGTCACTGTAATACGCCGCGGGGACGCGCTCGACGATGCCGGTGAGCAGACCCATCACGCCCGCCGCTTCGCGACCAGGTTCGTGCGCCGGCAGCCGACGACGACCTCCCCGCGCTGGTTTCGACCCTGCGTCTCCCAGGTGACGACGCCGAAGGCGGGGCGACTCTCGGACTCGCGCTTCGCGACGACCACGCTCCGGGCGGTGAGCGTGTCTCCCGGATAGACCGGGCGGAGGAACTCGACCTCCTCGACGCCGAGGAACGGACCGCCCGCCTCGGAGAGGTCTTCCACCGAGAGGCCGATCACCGTGCACAGCACGAGCAGCGGGTCGACGACGACGCCGGGGTGGCCGTGCGCGCGCGCATATTCCGCGTTGAAGTAGAGCGGGAGGAAGCGCAGCGCAACGGTCGCGAACAGCGAGTTGTCGCCTTCGTTGAGCGTCCGTCCCCAGTGGTGCTCGAAGACTTGACCCGCCTCGAAGTCCTCGAAGGCGTGGCCCTTCGGGACGAGCGCGAAGGCGTCGAAGTCGAGGTCCGCCATGGCGTCGGCGTACGTAGCACGAACGCATGGGTTGATCCGAGGGGGCACCCCGGCCGGCACGGTCGAGCCCTGCCCGTCGCCGACGCCCGCCGACGACCAGCGTGAGGATGCGACGGGTCGGCGCGCGCGCCCGAAGTATCGCGCCTGGGCCGACCTCATGCGCCGGGCGTTGACCGGGCCGCCTTGGGCGTTATAGGCCCCGCGCCGCGCGGGGGGTTGGGGGAGGGGAACGGGAACGTCCGACTTCGGACGTTACGTCGTCGTGCCTACAGCCCCCGAATAATGCCGAGGCCGGGAAAGTCGGACAGGACGACGGCGCTGATCACCAGCCCGACTGCGTGTCGAGATAAGTAGTCGAGCCCCGTCCTACCCGAGCTTGTGGCCACTACACAGATATTGCGTCGTTTCAGGAGATAAACGAGGCGCCATCGTTCCTCGGGATCCGGATCAATCACCAACACTCGGGACCCGGAGTCCTGCTCGCGCCGGTTTACCATGAACTCGCCCGCTCGCGGTGATCGCTTTGGACGTCCGAACGCGCGGCCGACGTCGACGAAAGGATGTCCCGGGCTCGGCGTGTCAGGTCCCGAACTCCTTCCCCGTCAGCGCGCGGTAAGCCTCAAGATACTTGTCGCTGGTCTTCCGGACGATCTCGTCGGGAAGCGCCGGGCCCGGGGGCTCTTTGTTAAAACGGATGGACTCGAGGTAGTCGCGCACGAACTGCTTGTCGAAGGAAGGCGGGGAGATGCCGATCCGGTACTCCGCGCGCGGCCAGTACCGCGACGAGTCGGGCGTCAGGACCTCGTCGATCAGGGTGATCTCGCCTTCCACCAAGCCGAACTCGAACTTCGTGTCGGCCAGGATCAGACCTCTGGCCTCCGCGTAATCAGCCCCCTTCTCGTAGGTCGATAGCGTGAGCTCGCGGAGCTTCGAGGCCGTGGAATCGCCCACGGCTTTGGCCACCTGATCGAAGCCGATGTTCTCGTCGTGGCCCGTGACCGCCTTCGTGGCGGGCGTAAAGATAGGACGCTCCAGTTTCGCGGCCTGCCGAAGGCCCGTCGGGAGCGCGATCCCGCAGACGGCGCCCGTCGACTGGTAGTCCTTCCAGCCGCTCCCGATCAGGTAGCCGCGCGCGACACATTCGACCGGGAAAGTCCGGGCCTTCTTGACGAGCATCGCGCGATCGCGGAGGACGTCTCGGTGTTTCCGGACCTCGGCGGGCATCTGGTCCACGTCGCACGTGATCATGTGATGCGGGACGCCGAGGTACTTGAACCAGAATTCCGACAACCGGTTGAGGACCTTCCCCTTGAAGGGAATCCCGTTCGCCATCACGACGTCGAACGCGCTTAGGCGGTCAGTCGTCACGATGAGCAGGCTTTCTCCCAGGTCGTACATGTCGCGGACCTTGCCGCGGGACGCGAGCTTGAGGCCGGAGATATCCGATCGGACGAGAACGGGCTCGGTCTTGAGCATCACCCACCCTCCCAGTATTGGCGGTACACTTATAACTTACTCGGCGCCGGTTTCCACGAAAAGCAAAGGTGGCAAACAGCCGCGCCCGGGTTCGGGTCATAAAATCGCTTCCCCCCACCCTGCGGAATCGGTTTCTTGACCCGGACGTCCAGTGGTCTTAGGCTCGACTGCCATGAAGAAGCTGATCCGGGGGATCGTGGAGTTCAGGAAGAACGTCCGCTCCGGCTACCGGGAGACCTTCGCCCACCTCGCGCTCGGGCAGTCCCCCGACGCGCTCCTCATCGCCTGCTCCGACAGCCGCGTCGTCCCGAACCTGTTCGCGTCGACCGAGCCGGGGGACCTCTTTGTCATTCGGAACCCCGGAAACCTGATCGCCCCCTGCGGCGAGGACGGGCGCTCCGTGAGCGACGAGTCCGAGGCCGCGGCGATCGAATTTGCAATCCTCTCCCTGGGCGTCCCGGATATCATCGTTTGCGGCCACTCGGACTGCGGGGCCATGCGCATCGCCCTGGATGGGATGAAGAGCCTTGCGGCCCCGCATCTTGAGGCCTGGCTCCGGCACGCCGAAGGGGCGCTCCGCCAGGTTCGGGAGGGCCACCGGATGAAGGCGGAGCTCGCCCTTCACAACCATCTCTCTCAGTTCAACGTCCTTGAGCAGCTAAAACACCTCCGGAGCTACCCGGCCGTGCGGGAGCGCCTGGAGGCCGGGCGACTGCGCCTGCACGCCTGGTGGTTCGACATCGCCCGGGCGGAAGTCCTGGCCTACGACGACGCGCGCCACGAGTTCGTGGTCATCGATGAGGCCGAGGCGGACCGGCTTCTCAAGCGGCTTGGCGAAAACTAATATCTCCGAGCGAGGAAGCCGCGCATTCCCGGCCCCGCGATCGTGGCCGCCTTGCGGCGGGCTACTGTATGGCAAAGGTGGTCCGGCGAGTGCGAAGCTCGGAAGGCATGAAGTTGCCGTGTTCGGTCTTCTGCCATTCCTCTTGGGTGGCGATGTAACCTTGGGCGTCGTATGTCCCAGGACTGACCGCGTTCGCGGCGTTGTTGGTCTGGTCCCACGACACTGAAAACACCTTGGCCTCGTTCGGTTGGAAATCCAAAGTGGTGTATCCCAGACGATCGCGTTCTTCCGATGGTTTAGAAATCCGCTCGACGACGCCCAAGACCACGATCTCGGCGACATTGACCTGGAGTCTCGGCGACGCCGACGTCGACCTCTACACCACTCAGCCGGATGACGAGACGGCCTGGTACCAACACGTCGCCACCAGCATCGGGGGCCGACTCGACGTCGAAAACACCCAGGGCTTCGGCCCGGAGAACTACTTCCTCAGCTCGGAGGAGGGTGACACGGTCCTGCCCGGCACCTACACGGTCCGCGTCCACTATTACTCCGACCATCTGAAGACCCTGGGGATGCCCGCGCGAGCCGTCCAGTACCGCGTCGTGATCATCGTGAACGAAGGGACGCCGTCAGAGAGGCGAGAGTTCCGTGAGGGGACGCTCGCGGTGGACGACTCGGGCAACGCGACCCCGGGCGGGAGCGGACCGGACTGGGCCACGGTGGCCGAGGTGAACCCTGCGAGCCAGTAGCGCCGCCTCGGACAGTGAATCGCGAAACACGAGACGGCCGTTTCTACGGCTCACGCAAGCCACGGCCGTTTCTGATCGTCTCGAACGACGCATTCAACCGTAACGACCGCTGCCCCGCTCCAATTTCTCGCACCGGCGGACGCCTTGTGCCTGCAAACGGTTCTGCGCCTGGAGGTCCGCGGCCGCGGCATGGCGCAACGGGTCGTTTCCTCCCGCAACAGGTGAAACGCCGCGCCGGCGGAAACCGGGCGCGCGCAAATGTCTTGCTAGCGAAAGCGTTAGCGCCGGCAGACGTCGTCCGCAAGGCAGCCTGACGTCCGGGGTGCGGATCCGTCCCCATCTCGAGCGTCGACGGATTGACGCTTGCGGGCGACCTTGAACGCGAGCGCCACGAGGCCGGGCGCCGAACGGTGGCCCCACGTCCGCATCCTCCCGTGCACCCCGCGGAACGCACAGGACCCGGGGGAGGATCGATGCTTGCACGTCGTCGGCCGCGACCGGCCATCCCGCAGTGCGGCGGAGGAGGCTCGAGGAGGTGGGGAATGCGGCAACGGCCGAAGGCTCTGGGATCTGCGCTACTGCTGACGCTGCTCACGACATTTGACGTCGCGAGCTCCGCGGACGCAGCGTCCGTCGCGCGGCAGTGTCGGAAGGCATGCCGCGACGAGATCGCGGCGTGCGTCGCTGCCGGGGGTCGCTCCCGGGCCTGCTGGAAGAGCACGCTCGTGAGCTGCAAGCGAGAAGGTGTCGCCGTCTGCCAGGGCCAAGCCAGCGGCGACGCCGACCGCGGGGCAGATGCCCTTCGTCATCCCAAGCGGAGCTCGACCACCACGACGACGGATCCGCCGACCACGACCATCACCACCACCACTACGGTGGCCACCACCACGACGTCGACGACGCTGGCCGTGGGCGGCGGCCCGGTCACCGGCCTTCACTATGCTCCCAATCACAACTTCGATTCGAGCGGCAACTACGTGCCCGGCCAGGCGGGGTTCAATCTGGCAGACGTGAGCAGTGTCAGCGGCCTCACTGCTCTACCGAGCGGTGTCAAGGGGCTCGTGTGGCTGGGGCTGTGCAATGGCGCCAATTCGACGTTCATCAATGCTGTACGGCCTTTCATAGGCAATCCGAAATTGTTCGGCTTTTACTTGGTGGACGAGCCAGATCCCACTGGCACATGGAACCCGCTTTGTCCGGCAGCCAACCTGATGGCCGAGTCAGACTGGATACACGCCAATGTACCCGGCGCCAAGACATTCATCGTCATGATGAACATGGGTACGAACGAGTCGCCAACGTACGCCGGCACCTACAATCCGGCCAACTCGCATATTGACCTGTATGGGCTCGACCCGTATCCCTGCCGGCAAGGCATGAACGGGAGCTGCGATTACAGCATGATCACCAAAGCCGTCGCCGCAGCAGAGGCGTCGGGAGTTCCTCGTGGGGGCATTGTGCCGTGCTATCAAGCGTTCGGGGGTGGCAATTGGGGCGGTAACTACGCTGTGCCGACATCGAGCCAGGAAGAACAAATCTTGTCGACCTGGGCGCCGCTCGTCCCCAATCCCCTGTTCGACTATGCGTACTCGTGGGGCTCGCAGAATTCGGATCAGGCGCTGGAGAACGCCCCGGATTTGCAGGCGGTCTTCTCCGCCCACAACAAGTAGGTTGCTCAAGTCGCATCTGAATGGGCTCTGCCGCACTCTCCTGAAGGAACACATGGAGAGGGTCGATCGAGCGCGGGCTACGGCACTGGCGCTTCGCGTTGCGGCGGGTTGATCGGTTGGTTCGGACGGAGGCTCTTCGCGCTCAGGTTACCAACTCGATCCGACCGCTGGCGAGGTTGTACACCGCGCCGACGACGTGGACCTTCTTGTCTTCGACGGCCTTGCTGAGGATGGGCGCGGCGATCCTCAGCTTCTCGACGTTGAGGATGACGTTCTGCTTGATGGCGTTATTGAGCGTGTCGCCCGGCTTGTCGAGCACGGCTTTGACCGCAGGACTGATGCTCGTGACCAGTGCCGGGAGATGGCCCGGGAGCGTGGTGCCGTCCTTGATCGATTTGATCGCTGCACTGACCGCGCCGCACGATTCGTGTCCGAGAACCATGATGAGCAGCGTGCTCAGGGCTTGCACTGCGTACTCGAAGCTGGCGATCCCGTCGTCAGTAGCGAAGTTGCCCGCGACGCGTACGACGAAGAGATCACCGCGGCCGGTGTCGAACGCGTACTCTGGCGCGACGCGCGAATCGGCGCAGCTCAGGATGCAGGCAAACGGGTTCTGTCCCTTCGACAGGGCTTCGCGCTCGGCCTTGAAGTCGTGCCGTCGTGCAACGCCTTCCACGTAACGCTGGTTGCCTGCCATCAGGCGCTTGAGCGCTACGTCGGGAGAGACGACGTTCTCCGGTTTCGGCGGCCGCTTGGCCTCCTCCGCGAACGCCCGGCCGGCGACGGCGAAGCCGACTGCCGCACCACCTGCGAGCTTCAGAAACCCCCGTCGTGCAACGACCGGTTGATCGACGTGTCCGGTGTCACCGCATCGTAGGCACATGCGCCCTCCTGTTGACTGAACGTCGTTGTTGGACCCGCATGATATTCAGTTGCGAAAGTCTCGGCACGAACGAACGCCGCCTCGCGACCCGACCTCGTATAGTAGTAGTCCAGAGGCTCGGCAACCTCCACGCCGACACGCGCGCGGGCCTGGTGTTTGTGACGTCGTTGGATAACCGGGACAAGCGGCCGAGTTGACGTAAAGCTTCCGTATCCGACGCTGCCCAAACACGAGACGGCCGTTTCTAAGCGCAGCACGACGGTTGCGAAACAGCGAGTTGTCGCCTTCGTTGAGCGTCCGCCCCCAGTGGTGCTCGAAGACCTGGCCCTCGTGGAAGTCCTCGAAGGCGTGGCCCTTCGGGACGAGCGCGAAGGCGTCGAAGTCGAGGTCCGCCATCGCGTCGGCGTGCGTAGCACGAACTCATGGGTTGATCCGAGGGGGCACCCCGGCTAGACGCCGTCTGCGAGATGCCCGACACCTCCCTGGGCGACGATACGATGCAGCCTCGCGCGATGAGCGCCGGCGCGACGCTGGCGCTCGTACGCGCCGTACGTGGCATCCGCTACGAGGAGATACCCGCCGACGCGCTCGAGGCGGCCCGCCACTGCCTGCTCGACTTCCTCGGCTGCGCGCTCGCCGGGTCGCGCGAGCCCTTGACCGGCATCCTCCTCGAGTCCGTGGCGCGGTCCGAAGACGGCGGAGCGGCGGCGCTGATCGGCCGCCGCGAGCGCACCACGTGGCTCGCCGCCGCACTCGTCAACGGGGCAGCGGGGCACGCCCTCGACTTCGACGACACCCACACCGTGATGAGCGGCCATCCCTCGGCGCCGGTCCTGCCGGCGCTCCTCGCCCTCGTCGAGAGCGAGGGCGCTGGAGGCCCCCGCCTCCTAGGCGCGCTGGTCGCCGGCATCGAGCTCGAGTGTCGCCTGGGCGCGCTCCTCGGGCCCGGGCACTACGCCGCGGGCTTCCACGCGACGGCCACCCTCGGGGCCTTCGGCGCCGCGGCCGCCAGTGCGCATCTCCTCGGCCTCGACGAGGAGCAGTGGCTCCACGCCCTCGGCCTGGCCGGGACGCAGGCGGCGGGCCTCAAGTCGGCGTTCGGCTCGATGGCAAAGCCGCTTCACGCCGGCCGGGCCGCCGAGACGGGGCTGCTCGCGGCGCTCCTCGCGCGGGGCGGGTTCACCGCGAGCCCGGCGATCCTCGAGGCGCCGCAGGGCTTCGCCGCCACCCACGCCGGCGCGGAGCCGCGCAGCGAGGCGCTCGAGCGCTGGGCGGGTCGCTTCCTCGTCCGCGACACGCTCTTCAAGTACCACGCCGCGTGCTACCTCACGCACGCCGCGATCGAGGCGGCGAGCCGGCTGCGCACGCGCCACGCCCTCGCGCCCGAACGGATCGCCCGCGTCGAGGTGCGAGTCGATCCTTCGCTCCTCGCCGTCTGCGACGTCGCCGAGCCGCGCACCGGCCTGGAGGGAAAGTTCAGCCTGCGGGCGACGACGGCAATGGCGCTCCTCGGCGACGACACGGCAGATCCCGCGACGTTCACCGCGGCGCGCATGTCCGACCCTGGTCTCGTGCGCCTCCGCGATCGGGTCGGCGTGGTCCCCGTCGCGGGCACGGGGCCGACGCGCACGACGGTGCTCGTCGAGACGGAGGCCGGAGCTTTCGAGGCGGCGGCCGACACCGGCGTCCCCGCGACCGACCTCGACGCGCAGCGCGAGCGGCTCACGAGGAAGTTCCTCGCCCTCGCTGCCCCGGTCGTCGGCCGCGCCGGGGCCGAGGCGCTCGCCGCGGCGGCTCTGGGCGCGGACGGGCTCGCGGACGCGGCGGAGCTCCTGCGGCTCGCGCGTCCGGGCTGAGCCCCTCACCTTCCGCTGCCGGCTCGAACTGCGCCGCCGTTCCGTGACGCCGTCCGGTGGGATGATTCAGCGGAAAAGCTCGAGGCGACGCGATCCCCGCGTTGAGAGTCCCGACGCCGGGATCACGGCTGGAGCAGCCGCAGTTTCACGGCCTTGACCAGCTTCGCCTGTCGGTCCTCGTACGTGACCAGGCCGGTCATGCCGAGGGTCAGCGCACTGGCGACGTGGAGAACGTCCAGGCTTCGCGTTCCAAGCAAGGGCGTGTGCCGGCGACTCAGGTCGGCGGCAGTATCGAGGGCGCGCCGCCAGGCGAGGTCGACCAAGCGTAGTCGCCTGGCAACCAGGTCGGCGTCCAAGTCGGCGGTGGCTCCGTCGGCGACTTCACGCGGAACGTCGGTGCGGAAAGCAGCGCGCGCTATCGCGTTGACCAACTCGGCGTAGCCGTGCCGGGTGATGGGCAGCGAGCCGCGGAGCCGTCGGCGCCACGCGCAGAACGCGCGGGACCGTTCGTCATGCAGGTAGAGGCAGCGCAGAGCACGGGGATCGACGTAGATGCGGTCAGCGTTCGCCACGGTCGGCGTCGTCCAGGGCGCGGCGGATCTTGGCGGTAAGCGGCCGCGGCTGGCGCTGACGCAACCGGGCCCAGTAATCGACCACGGGGCTGCGCGGTCGGGTCGGGGGCACGTAAGGCCGGAGCACACACACGGGACGACCGTGGTCGGTCACGATGACCTCCCCCTCCTGTTCCACCAGCGCCCTGACGCGGGGAAATCGAGTACGAAGGTCGCGCACCGAAGCGTTCGGCATATGTGAATTCTACATGATTCACGCGGGGCGCAAGCGCCGCCGATGCACCCTCGTGCCGACGCCACCGGCGTCGTGCTAAGCACCGGGGATGCGAACCTTCGGCGCGCCGGACCTCCGCATGGCGCACGTGACGTGCTCGGGGACGGGGCTGCTCGTGGACTGGCCACGACTGGGGCTTCGGCTGGCGCATGGCTGAGGCGCTCGCGGGGCGAACGGCACTCGTCAGCGGGGCGGGCCGCGGCATCGGTGCGGCCATCGCGCGGGCGCTCGACGCTGCCGGGGCGCGGGTGGCGCTCGTGGCGCGGACCGAACGCGAGCTGCGTGCGGTGGCGGCCGGGTTGGCCCATGATCCCCTCGTCGTCGCCGCCGATCTCGGCACGGCGGCCGGGCCCGACGCGGCGGCGCGTGCGGTGCTGAGCGCGTTCGGCGGGCGCCTCGACGTGCTCGTGAACAATGCGGGCACGCTCCTGCGGAAGGACAGCCACACGGTGACGGTCGAGGAGCTCGATCTCCTCTGGCAGGCGAACGTGCGCTCGGCGCTGCTCCTCACGGCGGCGGTGCTGCCCGCGATGGTCGCGCGGCGTGCCGGGTCGATCGTCAGCATCTCGTCGATCTCGGGGCTGCGCGGTGCCCCGCGGCGGTCGATCTACGCGGCGACCAAGGCCGCGCTCGACGGCATGACGCGCGCCCTGGCGATGGAGTACGGCCCGCAGGGCATCCGCGTGAACAGCGTCGCACCGGGCGTGGTCGAGACGGCGATGTGGAAGGAGCACCTGGCCAGGCCGGGCGTCGCCGAGGCGGTGCTCGACGTGATCCCGACCCGGCGCATCTCGACGTCCGAGGAGGTGGCCGACGTGGTCGTGTTCCTCGCCTCGGATGCGTCGCGGGCGATCACGGGCGAGACGATCGCGGCGGACGGAGGAATCCGGTCGACCGTGAACCTGTGGCCCAAGGTGTGAGCGGCGTCACACGAGCACCTCGCCAGCGACGAGCCGGAGGAGGAAGTCCTCGAGTGGCAGTACCAGCACGCCGTCCTGCCGCAGGCGTTCGCGCCCGAGGTAGACGCCGTAGCCGCGCCGCACCGTCTTCGCCGCCACGAGCTGTGCCAGCGCGGCCGCGTCGCCACGTCGCCAGCGAGACGCCGCCTTCACCTCGATGCCGACATTCCTGCCGCTCCGGGTAAAGACGAAGTCGACCTCCGAGCCCGACGGAGTGCGCCAGTACGCCAGCCGCCCCCTGCACCCCGAGCGGTTCATCCAGGCGCGCAGCTCGTGGAATACGTAAGTCTCGAGCAGGCCGCCACGCTCCTCCGTGCCGAGCGGCTCGCGCACGCGCCCGGCGAGGGCGCGAATGGCACCCGGATCGAAGAAGTAGAACTTGGGGTGAGCAACCTCCTTGATCTTCGCGCGCGGCCGCCATGCGGGCAGCCACACCCCCACCAGGGTGTCCACCAGTATCTCGAAGTATCCCTGGACGGTCGGCCGAGCCACGGCGGCGTCACGCGAGATGGCGGAGACGTTCGTCGCCTGCGCGTTCGCGAGGGCCGCGACCTCGAGGAAGCGGGTGAAAGCGTCGAGTCGCTTGACGAGCGCCTCGGACCGGATCTCCTGCGTGAGGTAGTTCTCCGCGTACGCCTCCAGAATGTCGGCGCGTGCCGCGTCGCTCCCCGTCTCGGCCTGCACGGCGGGGAGTGTGCCGAAGCGCAGGACCCGCTCCACGGCGAAGTCGTCGCCGAGCTCGGAGGCGGTGAGGGGGAAGAAGCGGCGATTGATGACGCGGCCCGCGAGGAGGTTCGCCTGGTCCCGCTTGAGCCGACGGGCGCTCGACCCGGTGAGCGCGAAGCGCCAGCGCCGGGGGTGCTGGACGAGCAGGTGCTGAACCTGGTCGAGAAGTGCCGGCAGGCGCTGGACCTCGTCGACCACGATCCACCGGCCCGGGGGAAGCGCTTCGACCTCCTCGCTGAACCGTCCCGGATCGCGGGTGAGGCGCACCAACTCGCGCTCGAGCAGGAGATCGACCCAATGCGCGTCCGGCAGTACCGTGCGGAGCCAGGTCGTCTTCCCCGTGCCGCGCGGGCCGAAGAGGAAGAACGAGCGTTCCGGAAGCACGAGGTCGCGTGGATACACTGCCAGCAGATTGACGGTAAATCTGCTGGTCGTCAATACACATAGCCCCTCCCCCCCCCCTCGCACGCCAGATCCCAGGCGTCTGGCGCGCGCACGCCGAGGTGCGGTACTACCCGGGCGACCAGCACCCGAGAGGAGCGACGGCATGAGGTTCGACGGCAAGATCGCGATCGTCACCGGAGCCGGATCGGGGTTCGGCGAGGCCATCGCCACCCGCTTCGCCCGCGAGGGCGCACGGGTGGTCGTCGCCGACGTGAACGAGGAGAACGGACGGCGCGTCGCCTCGGCGATCGCCAGGGAGGGCGGCACGGCCCGCTTCTTCCGCGCCGACGTCTCGCGCTCCGCCGACGTGCAGGCGATGATCGACGAGGCGGTGTCGGGCTTCGGCGGGCTCGACATCCTGGTCAACAACGCCGGCTTCTCGCACCGGATCATGCCGCTCTGGGAGCTCCCGGAAGAGGAGTACGAGCGCGTCTTCGCCACCAACGTGCGCGGCGTCTATCTCGGCTGCAAGTACGCCGTCCCGGTGATGAAGGCGCGAGGCGGCGGGGTGATCGTGAACACCGCGTCGATCGGCGCCGTGGCGCCGCGGCCCGGTGTCACCGCCTACAATGCCACCAAGGGCGCCGTGATGACGCTGACCCGCGGCCTCGCCGTCGAGGTGGCGCCCTTCCACATCCGCGTCAACGCCGTGAACCCGGTCGCCGCCGAGACCCGCTTCATGAAGACCGCCACGGGTCTCGACACGCTCCCGGACGAGCTTCGCCGGCAGCTCGTCACGACCATCCCCCTCGGGCGGCTCACCGAGCCGCGCGACGTGGCGGCTGCCGTGCTGTTCCTCGCCTCGGACGAGGCAGAGTTCCTTACCGGCGTCTGCCTCCCCGTGGACGGCGGGCGGAGTATCTAATGATGAGGCCAGCCGCGAACACGTGGAAGGTGGGCGACGTCCGCATCGCTCGCGTCGTCGAGTCGGAAGGGCCGTGGGATGGCACCATCCTGCTGCCGAACGCGACGCCCGAGAATCTGGAGCGCGAGCGCGACTGGCTCTATCCGACGTTCTGCGACGAGGCCGGGAGAGTCCGGATGAGCATCCACGCGTTCGTCGTCGAGTCCCGCGGGACGCGGATCATCGTCGACACCTGCGTCGGGAACGACAAGGTCCGGTCGCATCCCGATTGGAACAAGCAGCAGTGGCCGTTTCTGGAGAATCTGGAGACGGCCGGCTACCCGCGCGAGTCGATCGACCGCGTCGTCTGCACGCACCTGCACGTCGACCACGTCGGCTGGAACACGATGCTGAGGGACGGCAAGTGGGTCGCCACCTTCCCCAACGCGAAGTACCTGATCGGCGGCACCGAATGGGACTTCTTCTCCCGCGTGGAGGATTCGTTCCGGAAGGATCCGGTCGACGATTCCGTCCGTCCCGTGATCGCCGAAGGCATGTCGGAGCTCGTCGACGACCGCTACCAGGTAACCGACGAGGTCTGGCTCGAGTCCGCGCCCGGGCACACACCGGGACATTTCGCGGTTCGGATCTCGTCGCAGGGAGAGGACGCAGTTATCTCCGGGGACGTCATGCATCACCCGATTCAGGTCCGCTATCCCGAATGGGACAATCGGTTCGACAAAGACGGCTCGATGGCCAAGAAGACTCGACGCGCGTTCTGCGAGCGCTATGCCGACTCGGAGGTCCTCGTCTTCGGCACGCACTTCGCCACGCCGTCGGCCGGCCGGATCTCGAGGAAGGACGGCGCGTTCCGCTTCGGCCTGGCGTGATTCCAACGGAGGCTCGCATGGCGCACA
>VBKF01000230.1 GCA_005888095.1 Deltaproteobacteria bacterium
CGCTCTCGGTGAGCGAGCTGCGCGAGCTGCTCGGCAGGCTGCGCCCGACCGTCCGGGTCGTGATGCTGATGTCGCAATGCTACTCGGGGGCGTTCGCGCATCTCGTCTCGCTGCACCCGCCTGACCCGCCCGCGGGCAATCTCTGCGGCTACTTCTCCTCCACCGCCGACCGGCCGGCCTACGGCTGCTATCCGGAGAACCGCGGCAAGGAGAACGTCGGCCACTCCTTCCACTTCATCCAGGCCCTCGCCACCCTGCGCCGGTTCCCCGACGCGCACGCCCAGGTCCTCGTCCGCGACGCGACGCCCGACGTGCCGCTGCGCAGCTCCGATGCCTACCTCGACGACCTGCTCCGGCGGAAGGCCGCCGAGAGCGGCACGGAGCCGACCGCGCTCGTCGACGGGCTCCTGCGCGAGGCCTGGCGCGACAAGGCGGCGTGGGAGCCCGAGATCCGGCTCCTCGACCGCATCGGTCACGCCTTCGGCTGCTTCAGCCCGCGCTCGCTGGCCGAGCTCGACGGCATGCAGGCGGTCGACATCACCGACAAGCTGAAGACCTACAAGAGCGCGTGGGAGACGAGCCTGCGGAGCCTCGCGGGCGAGAACCTCGACCGCTTCATCGCCGCCAGCGCCGACTGGAAGGAGCGGACGCAGCCCGAGCGGGTCGCCGCGCTCGACGCCGCCGGCACCCGAGCGCTCGCCCGGGCGCTGCTCACCGATCTCACGGCGTACACGGACGGCGATGCGACGACCGCCCGGCGCCTCGCGGTGCTGCGCAAGAAGACGGAGGTGGCGGAGGCCGCCTCGTACCGGATGGAGGTGCGGCTCGGGGTGGTGCTCCGCATGCGCGCGATTCTCACCGCCGTCGCCGGCCGCGTCTATCTGGCGACGCACGGCACGCCGGAGGAACGCGCGGCGTACGAGGCGCTCGTCCGCTGCGAGAACCTCGATCTGGGTCCCGGGGAGGGCCCCCTGCCGCTCGTCACCGCCGCGGTCGCCGAGCCGTTCCCTCCCTACGAGGACGACGTCCGGCTGGCGGCCAAGGTGCTTCCCGCCTGGATGGGCATCCGCTTCAAGCAGGCCGAGGCGGAGACGCGGGAGCACCACCGCCTGGAGGCCGGAGCCGTCGCCGTGGAGGCGGTCTATCCCGACTCGCCCGCCGAGGCCGCCGGGGTGCAGGTGGGCGACGTCATCCTCGGTCCCCCCGGGGCCCCCTTCAAGGAGAACCAGCAGATCCGCGAGTGGACGATGCTGTCGAAGATCGGCGAGCCGGCGCCGCTCCTCGTGCTGCGCGGCGATCGGCAGCTGCGCGTGACGCTCGCCCCGAAGCCCTACCCGCTGCAGTGGACGACGGCGGCCGGGCCGCCGAAGGTCGACGCGCCCGCGCCGCCGGTCACGCTGACGTCGTACCGCGGGAGCGTCCCTCCCCGGCTCGCCGACGGCAACGCACACCTCCTCTTCTTCTGGGCGACGTACTGCGGCCCCTGCAAGGCGTCGCTGCCGGAGGTGCTCGCCTTCGAGCGCGAGCGGCACACGCAGGTGATCGCCGTCACCGACGAGCTCCGCGAGCAGCTCGACGCCTTCTTCAAGAAGTTCGACCGGCCGTTTCCCGAGACCGTGGCGATGGACGAGTACCGCAAGGCGTTCCTCGCTTTCGGTGTCAGCGGCACGCCGACGTTCGTGCTCCTCGACGGCGCCGGCAAGGTGCGCAGCTATGCGACCGGTTACACGCCGGAGAAGGGGCTGGGCGTCGCGGGGTGGTCGTGGACGAAGCCCGCCCCGGCGGGCGGTTAGCCGGTCAAGCCTCGTTCGCCCATCCCATCTGGACTCGAGTCCAAGAATATGCTTAGACTCGAGTCCAATGCTAGCGCGACGCGAGCAGAACCGGAATCATCAGCGCGCGCGCATCGTGGAGGCGGCGCGGCGCTTGTTCGCGCGGCGCAGCGTCGACGAGGTGACCATGGCCGAGGTGGCGGCCGACGCAGGCGTCGCCCGGGCGACCGTCTTCAACCACTTCGGCTCGAAGCACGCCCTGATGGAGGCGATCACCGAAGACGTCATCGCCCACTACCAGGGAATGCTGCGGAACGCGCTCGCCGACACCACCACCTCCACGCCCGTGCTCGTGCGCGCCTTGTTCGAGCAGATGGGAGCCGGGATCGAGGAGGACCAGCGCTTCTATCGCGGCGTCTTCCGCGAGATCGCGAAGATACGGCTCGGGCTCGACGAAGGAGGGCTCGGCGAGCAGGCCGGCAGGGCGGCGCTCGAGCTCCTCGTGAAGCTCCTCGCCCGCGGCCAGGAGCGGGGAGATCTCAGCCGGGCCCTCCGTGCCGAAGACCTCGCCTCGGCCTTCGACAGCCTGGTCAACGGCACCATCACGCACTGGCTCTACGGCGATGCCGCCGAGCCGCTCAAAGAACGGATGAAACGCGCGGCCGACGTGTTCCTCGGTGCGGCGGCGGTCGGTCCCACGGCGGGCCGCTCGGCCCGGCGACCGACACTCGCCCCGCGACGACCACGACGGCGTGCATGAACTTCCAGGAGGAACGCCCATGGCCACACCCGAACGCGAGCTCGCCCCCGAGGCCCCGATCGCTCCCACGACCGCCGCGCGGACCGGGCTCCCCCCCGGCCCGGCGACGTGGCCACCCCTCCAGATGCTGCGCTACGCGCGGCGGCCCTATGGATCCATCGAGGAGAACGCACGTCAGTTCGGAAACTGCTGGACCGTCCGCGCCCCGGGGCAGCCGCCCATCGTCAGCTTCAGCGACCCCGATGCCATCAAGGTGATCTTCACCGCCGATGTCGACGAGGTCCACGGTGGCGAGGGACAGGCGCCGATCCTCGGCCCGATCCTCGGGTGGAAGTCGGTGCTCGTGCTCGACGGCGCCCGCCATCGACGCGAGCGCCGTCTCCTCATGCCGCCGTTCCACGGCGAGCGCATGCACCTCTACGGTCTCATGATGCGCGGGATCACCGACCGCGTCATCGACCGCTGGCCGCTCGGCCAGCCCTTCCCGGTCCATCGCGAGATGCAGACGATCACGCTCGACGTCATCCTGCGCGCGGTCTTCGGGCTCGAGGAGGGTGCCCAGCTCGCCCGGGTGCGCGACACGCTGCTCCGCGCCTTGAAGCTCTTCGACGGCGCGGCGGCCGCCTTCCTCGCCATTCCGGCGCTGCAGATGGAGCTCGGAGGCCTGACCCCGTGGGGCCGCTTCGTGCGGCACCGGCGCGACGTCGACGGGGTGCTCCGCGCCGAGATCGCGCGGCGGCGCGCGGACGGGACCGCCGGACGCACCGACGTGCTCTCCCTGCTCGTCGAGGCGCGCGACGAGCACGGCGAGCCGATGACCGACCAGGAGCTCCTCGACGAGATGTTCACGATTCTCGGCGCGGGCCACGAGACGACGGCGATCTCGATGTCGTGGGCTCTGCACCACGTGCTCGGCCGGCCTGACGTTCTCGAACGGATCGAGGCCGAGCACCAAAGCGTTGCGGGCGAGGGTCCGGTCGAGCCCGACCATCTCGGGAAGCTCGAGTACCTCGACGCCGTCATCAAGGAGTCGGCGCGGCTCACCCCGGTCGCGACGCAGGTCCTGCGGCGGCTGAAGGTCCCGATGCGCATCGGCGGCTGGGACCTCCCCGCGGGGATCAACGTGTCGGCTGCCATCTATGCGACGCACCACCGCGTCGACCTTTGGCCGGAGCCCGAGCGCTTCGATCCCGACCGCTTCGTCGGCACCCGACCGAGCCCGTACAGCTTCTTCCCCTTCGGGGGTGGCGAGCGGCGATGCCTGGGGGCGGCCTTCGCGAGCTACGAGATGAAGGTGGTGCTCGACCAGGTGCTGTCCCGGGCGAGCCTCAGGGTGGCGTCCGGCTATCGCATGCGGCCGGTCCTGCGTGCCATCACCGTGGCGCCGTCGGACGGCATGCCGGTGGTGCTGGATCGCCGGACGGGGTGACTGCCGATCTGGTGAGGTGCCGGATCGGGGGCGCCTCCTGGTGGCAGCGGCGTCGTTCGTCGCCCCGGCCGCGGCTCCGGCGGCGGGTGGCTACCAGGATCGCGGCACACCAGCGAAGGGGCGCGCGCTGTCGCGGCCCTCGCTCAGGGGAACGTCGTGACCGCGGGCATCGACACAGGTGAGGCGCCCGACCACAACGCGTTATTGTCACCGCGGACTGGCGCTGGTACCGCTCGGGCGCCGCACCAGGGGGAACGGCACATGGTCCCGCGTGCTCTCGCCGCCGTCCTGCTCCTCGTGGCCGCCGCTCCCGCCCGCGGCGGCTCGTTCGCCAACTTCGAGAGCGGGCATGTCCGGCCCCTCGCGCTCTCGCCGGGCGGCGACCGGCTCTTCGCGCTGAACACGCCGGACAATCGCCTGGCGATCTACACGATCGGCGCGAGCGGGCTGTCGCTCGCGGCGGAGGTCCCGGTCGGCCTCGAGCCGGTGGCGGTCGCCGCGCGCACGAACCTCGCCGGGCAGACCGAGGTCTGGGTGGTGAATCACCTCTCCGACAGCGTCAGCGTCGTCGAGATCGACCCGTCGGACGTGACGCGCTCCCGCGTCGCGCGCACGCTGCGGGTCGGCGACGAGCCGCGCGACATCGTCTTCGCGGGCAGCGGCCATGCCCGCGCCTTCGTCACCGCGGCGCGGCGCGGACAGAACCGCTTCGCCGCCGACCCGGCCGGCGGGCCGCAGCTCACCGCGCCCGGCGTCGGCCGTGCCGACGTGTGGGTGTTCGACGCCGACGGGGCCGGGGATGCGCCGCTCGCGATCGTGCAGCTCTTCGGCGACGCGCCGCGGGCGCTCGCGGCGAGCTCCGACGGCTCGGTCGTGTACGCGGCGGTGCTCGACTCGGGCAACCGCACCACGGCGATCACCGAGCAGGTGGTGAGCGCGAACGGCGGACTGCCGCCTCCGCCGCCCGGCTCGACGCCCGGCGCCCCGAGCACCGGCCTCATCGTGCGGTTCGACCCGGCGACCGGCCACTGGGAGGACGAGATCGGCCGCAACTGGAGCGCGTCGGTGGCCTTCGCGTTGCCGGACGACGACGTGTTCGTGCTCGACGCCGATGCCACCCCGCCCGCATCGACGGGGGTCGTGACCGGCGTCGGGACCGTGCTCTTCAACATGGCCGTCCGCCCGACCAACGGCAAGCTCTACGTCGCGAACACCGACGCGCGCAACGACGTCCGCTTCGAGCCGATGGTGCGCGGGCACCTCGCGGAGAGCCGGATCACGGTCGTGAGCGGAACCCTGGCAACCCCACATCACCTGAACCCGCACATCGACTATGCGACCGTCCCCGGACCGCAGTCCGAGATCGACCGGAGCCTCGCCTTCCCGATGGACCTGGCGTTCTCCGCCGACGGGCAGACGCTCTTCGTGGTCGCGTTCGGCTCGGCGAAGGTCGGCGCGCTCCGGGCGGACGACCTCGAGGCGGGGGTCATCACGGCAGCGCAGCTACCCGTCGGCCAGGGACCGAGCGGCATCGTCCTCGACGCGGCGCGCGACCGGCTCTACGTCATGAACCGGATCGACGGCTCGATCTCGATCGTCGCGAACGCGAGCAACGCGGCGACGCGCGCGGTGACCGGGACCGTGCCGCTGCGCTTCGACCCGTCGCCTCCCGCGGCGCGCACCGGACGCATCTTCCTCTACGATGCGCGGCGCTCGGCGCATGGCGATTCGGCCTGCGCGAGCTGCCACATCTTCGGCGATTTCGACGGCCTGGCCTGGGATCTCGGCGACCCGTTCGGCACCGTCGTGCGCAATCCGAACCCCTTCCGCGTCCCGCCCCCGGGTGGAAACCCGAGCTTCCATCCGATGAAGGGCCCGATGACGACGCAGAGCCTCCGCGGGCTCGCCGATCCGGCCGGCCCCATGCACTGGCGCGGCGATCGCACGGGCGGGAGCGACCCCGGCGGGGACGCGCTCGCCGAGGACCAGGCCTTCAAGAAGTTCAACCCGGCGTTCGTCGGCCTCCTCGGCGCGGCGAGCCAGCTCTCCGCGAGCGACATGCAGGCGTTCACCGACTTCATCCTGACCGTCCGCTACCCGCCCAACCCGATCCGCGCCCTCGACGGCAGCCTGAACGCGACCCAGGCGAGCGGCCAGAGCATCTTCCTGAACTCCCCCATCGACGCGTCGGTGCTGCAGTGCGCGTTCTGCCACCGGACGGCGATCGGCACCGACGGCTTCTCGTCGTTCGAGGGCGAGCCGCAGGAGTTCAAGATCGCCCACCTGCGAAACCTCTATCAGAAGGTCGGCATGTTCGGTGTTCCCCCCGGCGCACAGGCGCCAGCAACGGGTTTCCTCGGCGACCAGGTGCGAGGCTTCGGCTTTCTCCACGACGGCAGCGTCGACACCGTCTTCGACTTCCTGCACGCGAGCGTCTTCAACTTCGGCAGCAACCCCGACACGAAGCGGCGGCAGGTCGAGGCGTTCCTCCTGGCCTTCGACACCGGGCTGGCGCCGATCGTGGGCCAGCAGGTGTCGGCGACCCCGACGACCTTCGCCGACCCGACGGTCACCGGGCGCGTCAACCTCATGATCGCGCGCGCCAACGCGGGCGACTGCGACCTGGTCGTGAAGGGCATCCGCGCCGGGGAGGCACGCGGGTGGCTCTACCAGCCGAGCGCGGGACAGTTCGAGAGCGACCGCGCGACCGAGACTCTGCTCACCGAGGCAACCCTGCGCGGGCAGGCTGCGACCGCCGGCCAGGAGCTGACGTACACCGCGGTGCCGCCCGGAAGCGGCGTGCGGATCGGAGTCGACCGCGACGAGGACGGCTTCCTCGACCGGACGGAGCTGGACGCGGGCTCGGACCCGGCGAACGCGGCGAGCGTGCCGGCGTCCAGCAGCACGACGACCACGGTGACGACGACGAGCACGACCATCTCCTCGACGACGACCACCTCCTCGACGACGAGCACGACCACGGTGACGACCTCGACGACGAGCACCACCACGACGACGCGCCCGTGCCACGGGCGGAAGTGCTCTCGCTGACGGAGCGGACCGGGGGGGACCCGCCGCCCGCTCGTCGATTTGATGCAGCTCTTCCCGGCCCGAGGGGCCATAGGGCGATCCATCATCCCACCGCCACGTCCCCGCGGGGGTTGACTTTGTATCACAATGTAGTTAGGCGTATCACGCGATGGCGAAGCGGCCGACGGACCCGCCCGAGGAAGACGAGCCCAAGGACAGGGTCCTCCACACCCGGATTCCCGAGTCGCTCGAGGACGCCATCAAGACGAAGGCGCGGCGCCTGCGCATCCCGGTCTCGAACCTCGTGCGCAACGTGCTCGAGCAGACGTTCCAGCTCGTCGAGGACGTGGTCGGCGACGGCCTCGAGATCGCGAGCACGGCCCGGCGCGGCGCGGAGCGGGTCCGCGAAGCGGCAACCCGCGTCCGGGGCCAGGAGGCCGGGATCTACGGCTGGCATGAGCTGATCCTGAATCGGGACGAGCGCTGCCGGGACTGCGGAGAGGAGCTCGATCGGGGCGCTCGCGCGTATCGCGGGCTCTCGGATCAGCCGGACGCCGCTCCGGTGTTCCTCTGTGCCGGCTGTGTCGGGCGGATCGGCAAGGAGTGAGTTTTTTTGGGCGCCTTTGTATCACGAAGTAGTGCAGCGGGCGGCAGCGGCCGCCGAGGAGGAGAGATCATGGACCGCAGAATCGACGACATCACCCGAGCGGGCAGTGAATTCGTCGCCGACTACGTGGGTGACGTCCTCACCGCGACCGGCAAGTTCATGGACACACTCATGAACAACGTCGCGAAGCTGACCCGCGGGGTCATCGAGGACGCCGCCAAGGTCGTGGCGGCGGCCTGCGACGCGTTCACCCCCGGGGACGCTCGCTAGAAGCCACGGACGAGCAGCCAGGCCAACACACCGAGCCGGCATGGAGCTCCATTCCGTGACCCTGCATGGACACCGGGTGGGGCTCCGCCTTGGCGGCGAGGGACCCGTCCTCCTGCTCGTCCACGGGATGGCGAGCAGCTCGGCGGCGTGGACACCGGTCGGCTCCCTCCTGGCCGGCCGGTTCACGGTCTTCGCGCCGGACCTTCTCGGCCACGGGCAGACGGCGAAGCCGGCCGGCGACTATTCGCTGGGCGCTCACGCAACCCTGCTCCGCGACCTGCTGCTCGTGCTCGGATACGAGCGCGCGACGCTCGTCGGACACTCGTTCGGCGGCGGCGTGGCCATGCAGTTCGCCTACCAGTTCCCCGAGCTCTGCGAGCGCCTCGTGCTGGTCGGCAGCGGCGGCCTCGGCCGCGAGGTGAACCTGTTGCTGCGGGCCCTCGCGCTTCCCGGCGCCGACCACGTGCTCCGGCTCGTCTGTCGAACGTCCTTGACCGATGCCGGACGCACCGTCGTCGAGTGGGCTCGGCGAGTCGGCTTCGGGCCGACTCCGGCTGCCGAGGAGATCGGCCGCGGCTACACGTCGCTGACCGATCCGCCCAGCCGGAGGGCGTTCCTCTCCACCCTCCGAGCCGTCATCGGCGTCGGCGGACAGCGAGTCAGCGCGAACGACCGGCTGCAGCTCGCCGCCGATCTCCCGACCCTCATCGTGTGGGGCGCCGGCGACCCGATCATCCCGGTCGAGCATGCCCATCGGGCCCATGCCGCGATTACGGGGAGCCGCCTCGAGATCTTCGAGGACGTCGGCCACTTTCCCCATTGCGAGGCCCCGGAGCGCTTCTCCACGGCCGTCTCGGACTTCGTCGCCTCGACGGAGCCGGCACGCCTCTCGCAACAGCAGCTGCGCGCACGCCTGCAGGCCGTGCCGTCGTAGTCGGCCGCCTCCTGGACACCTCGGGCGCCTCCCCGCTATCTGCCGCCGGGGAGGACAAACACCATGCCCGACGTCACCTGGGACTTCACCGGCAAGGTCGCGCTCGCGAGCGGCGGCGCGTCGGGAATCGGCCGCGCCGCGGCGGCGGCCTGGCTCGCGGCCGGCGCGCGGGTCGCGATCCTCGACCAGAGCGGCGAGCACCTCGACGAGACCGCCGCAGCGCTCGGGGGAGAGCGGCTCCTCGCGGTGTGCGGCGACGTGACCGAGGTCGACGCGTGCGAGCGCGCGGTGGAGGCGACGCTGCGTCGCTTCGGGCGCCTCGACATCCTGCTGAACTCGGCCGGCATCGGCGGGATCGGGCGCGTGTGGGAGCTCGATCCACTCGTGTGGGACCGGGTCCTCGCGGTGAACCTGCGCGGCACCTTCCTGCTGACGCGGGCGGCGACGCGCTGGATGGTCGAGCACCGGCAGCCCGGGCGCGTCATCAACATCGCGTCCACCAACGCCAGCGTGCCGACCACCGGTCATTCCCCGTACTGTGCGTCGAAGGCGGGCGTCGTCGCCTTCACGCAGGTCGCGGCCCTCGAGCTCGCCCCGCGTCGCGTGACGGTGAATGCGATCGCTCCGGGCCCCGTCGACACGAACCTCACCGCGCCGCTCTTCGCGATGGCGGGCGCCCGCGAGGCCTTCCTGCGCCACATCCCGATCGGACGGGTCGGCCGGCCGGAGGACATCGCGCAGATGGTCCTCTTCCTCGCCTCGGAGGCGGCCGAGTGGGTGACGGGACAGTGCTTCTACGTCGACGGGGGACAGTCGCTGGTGGCCCTGCCGCCCTACATCGATCTCGTGGAGCGGCTCCTCGGTGTGGTGAGCGCGGAGCACTAGTGCTCCATAGCGCGGGCCGACGCGACGCCACTCTGCACGAAGCGCGGGATACCGCGCGCAAAAACTGGTGAGCCGGTCGATCCGGTGATTTTCCCCGTTGCGTACGCACGAGCGGGGGCTGCAGAGTGACAGTGTCCAACACAGCAAACACGGGAGGTCGCCATGGCGACAATCAGAGATCGCACCGTGATCGCGGTCCTCGCGCTGCTTCCGGTGCTCGCGGTGGCAGCGCCGCTGGCCGCGGCCCCGCGGCCGAACATCGTCTTCATCCTCACCGACGACCAGCGGTGGGACACGATCGACAAGAAGCACTCGGTCGACGGCAGGACTCCCGTCATGGCCAAGGTGCAGAGCCTGCTGGTGAACAAGGGGGTGCTCTTCCAGAACCACTTCGTCACCACCGCGCTCTGCTGCCCCAGCCGCTCGAGCATCCTCGCGGGCAAGTACGCCCACACGACCGGCGTTCACGACAACGGCGGTCCGGACGGCGGCGTCCAGGTGTTCGACGACTCCTCGACGCTGCCGGTCTGGCTGCACGACGCCGGCTACCACACCGGCATCTTCGGGAAATACCTGAACGGCTACGCCGCCATCGCGCCGTACATCGCGCCCGGCTGGGACGAGTGGCACGTCTTCAAGGCGCCCGGCTACTTCAACTATCACCTGATCGAGAACGGGGCCGACGTCGCCTACGACTCGGCCGACGCCGATTACTCGACCGACGTGCTGCGCGACAAGGTCCTGAAGTTCATCGCGGAAGCGCCGGAGCCGTTCTTCGTCGAGTTCACGCCCTACAACCCTCATGCACCGGCAACACCCGCTCCGCGGCACGTCGGCTCCTTCGCGGGCGTGGCGCCGTGGCGGCCGCGGAACTACGCGGAGCCCGACGCCTCGGACAAGCCGGCGTGGGTGCAGTCGATCACCTGGACCCAGCAAGACCAGACCGGCACCGACACCTTTCGCCAGCGCCAGCTCGAGTGCCTGCAGTCGGTCGACGAGGCGGTGGATGCCGTCGTGCAGGCACTCAAGGCCCGCGGCGTGCTCGCCAGCACGATCATCATGTACTCCGCCGACAACGGCTACTCGTGGGGCTCGCATCGCTGGAAGCCCAAGCAGTGCGAGTACGAGGAGTGCATGCGGGATCCGTTGATCGTGCGCTATGCGCCACTCGTCCCACGCGCGCGCAAGGACAGCCGGATCACGCTCAACATCGACTTCGCGCAGACGTTCGCCGAGCTCGCGGGCGCCACGCCCGATCCGGGCGTCGAGGGCCGGAGCCTCGTCCCGCTGCTCGACGGGAGCGCGACGAGCTGGCGGACCGACATGCTGAACGAGCACTGGAACGGGAAGATCCCGACCTTCGCCCAGGTGCGCGGCCTGTTCACGAAGCCCGGCGGGACGCCGCACATCTGGAAGTACGTCGAGCTCGTGAGCGGCGAGAAGGAGCTCTACAACCTGGACCGCGACCCCTTCGAGCTCTCGAACGTCGCCGGCAATTCTTCGAACGCGGCGCTGGTGGCCACCATGGCCGCCCGGCTGCGGGAGCTCGATCCGGGCTGGACGGGAAGCGCGCCCGCCGCCGCCGCGCCGACGGCCTTCCCGCCCGACTACGCGAACGACGACGCGTTCGAGTAGGCGCCCGCCGACGGATGCGCGTCAGGGGAGCCCGGCGCCGGGGACGTCGACGTGCACCGTCTCGATCCGCGCACTGCGCTTGGGCCGCGTCTGCTCGCGCCGGATGGCGTCGGCGGTGAGGATGAAAAGCGTCCGCCGGTCGGGGCCGCCCAGCATGCACGCGATCGCGTGCCGTCCCGTGGCAATGTGATGGGTGATCTCGCCGCCTTCCCGCACGCGCACCACCTCATTCGACAGCGGTGACGCGACCCAGACCGCCCCCTCGGCGTCGAGGCAGATGCCGTCCGGGAAAACCGGATCGGTCGACGCCCACAGGCGGCGGTTGGAGAGGGTGCCGTCGCCCGGAGCCACGTCGAACGCCGTGAGGCAGCGGGCGAACGTCTCGGCGACGATGAGCGTCCCGCCGTCGGGGGTGATGACCGTGCCGTTCGGGAACGCGAGGTCGTCGGCGGCGCGGACCACGCGACCGTCGGGGTGGACGAGCGCCAGCGCCGCGTTCCGCTGCGGCGCTCCGCCCTCGTAGTCCCAGCCGAAGTTGCCGACGTAGGCGCGGCCCTGCCCGTCGACGACCATGTCGTTGCAGTGGAAGGTGGCGATGCCCGAGAGGTCGCCGTGCACCGCGAGACCGCCGGGGTCGACGCGCAGGACCTTCCGATCGGTCATCGACACGACGAGCAATCGCCCGTCCGGCAGCCAGCCGAGCCCCGACGGCTGCGCCGGCACGTCGAGGATCCTGTCGACGCGCCCGTCGAGCCCGACGGCGAGCACGCGGTCGTCGTGCATGTCGGAGAGGAAGAGCCGGCCGTCGTGCCAGCGCGGCCCCTCCAGGAAGACGAAGCCGCCGGCGAGGATCGAGGTGACGAGGGGCAT
>VBKF01000231.1 GCA_005888095.1 Deltaproteobacteria bacterium
GGCCGAACTCGCGTCCGACGACCGACGCGAAGGTCAGGGCATCCCTGCAGGGCGCGGGCAAGGGCGCGAGGCGGCGGCGGATCGCCTCTCGCACGCCTTGCGGCACCGGAAGCCTCGGCGCGACCGTTTCGTCCCGGCGCTCGAGGGCGCCCTCGGCGGCCAGCAGGTGCACGACCTCGTCCACGAAGAAGGGATTGCCTTCGGTCTCCCGGTGGACGGCTTCGACGAGCGCGGCGGAAGCACTGCGGCCCGTCTTCCCCTCGATGAAGAGCGCCACCTCCCCTTCGCCGAAACCGGAGAGCGGCAGGTGGCGTCCGTCACGCGCCAGCGCTCCCAGGATCTCGGCGACGTGAGGGTTCTGTCGCGCCTCCATGGCTCGGTACGTCGCCACGACGAGCATCGCCGTGTCGCGCAGCTCGTGAACGAGGAACTGCAGCAGGAGCAGCGACGGCGTGTCGGCCCACTGCAGGTCGTCAAAGACGAGCACCAGCGGGGTGTGGTCGGGACGACTCCGGAGAAACGTCGCCACCGCATCGAAGAGGTAGAAGCGCGCGTGCTCCGACTGCGGCGGGACGGGCGGCGCTGGCGCCTGCAGCCCCCCCAGCTCCGGCACGAGCTGCGCGAGGTATGGCGCGCCGGCCGCGTCCGCAACACGTGGCAGGCAGGCCCGGATCACCTGAATCCACGGCCAGTAGGGCGGAGCGCCCTCGCCCTCCCAGCACCGCCCCCAGACCACGAGGTGACCCCGCTCCGCGGCCTCACGCGCCAGCTCCTCCACCAGCCGGGTCTTCCCGATACCCGCCTCCCCGACGACGAGGAAGAAGCGTCCGCGGCTCGTCGCGGCGTCTTCGAGACCCGCGCGTAGCTCCACGAGCTCGTGATGCCGACCGACGAAGACCGCCTGCATCGCGGAGATCATTCCGCTCTCACGGGCTGACGGCAAGGACGGGGGGCTTGACAGGGGAAGATCATGACAGTAGTGAACTGTCATTCATTTATGAACAAGGCCTCACTCCGGGTGGCGCCGGCGAACCGTGTCGAGCGGCGGCGCGAGCGGACGCGGCGCGATCTCCTGGCGGCGGCCGTCCGCGTGCTGGCCAGGAAGGGGCTCCACGACACCAAGGTGGCCGACATCGCGGCCGCGGCCGACATCGGCGTCGGCACCTTCTACCTGCACTTCCCGACCAAGGACGCGCTGTTCGACGCCGTCGTCGAGGAGACGGTCGCGCGCTTGAAGGCCACCATCGATGCCGCCCGCGCCGCCGCGCCCGACGCGGTCGCGCGCATGCGGGCCGCCAACGCCGCTTTCTGCCGCTTCGCCCAGGAGAACCGCGAGGTCTTCAAGATCGTCTTCGGTCACGCGGCCGCCTACAACGACGTCATCCGGCGGGCGCAGGCGCTGTTTGCCGCCGACATCGAGGAGACGATCCGCGAAGGGGTCGCGAGCGGCGCCTTCGCTCCGGTGCCGCCGCCGCTCGCGGCCCAGGCCGTGGTCGGCATGGCCACCCAGGTGCTGTCGTGGTGGACCGAGCAGGAGTCGCTGTCGATCGACACCTTGCAGGAAACGATGATCGGACTCGCGCTTCGCGGGCTCGGCGTGCACGCGCCGGACGCCGGGGCGCCCAGAGGAGGACCTTCCCATGGCTGACGCTGCGCTTCGCACCGCCCCCGAGGAGGAGCAGGGGGAAAGCCTGCCCACCACCTTCGACCTCCACTACACCTGGCGCTACGAGCCGGCCCGCCTCGAGCTGAAGAACCTCTACGAGAAGGCCAAACGGGACCAGTGGAACGCCACCGACCAGCTCCCGTGGTCGACCGACGTCGACCCGGAGCGGGAGAACGTCCCCGACCTGCAGATCCCCGTCTACGGCACCCACATCTGGGAGAAGCTGACCGCGGCAGACATCCGGAAGCTCCGCCGCGAGGCGCTCGCCTGGACGCTGTCGCAGTTCATGCACGGCGAGCAGGGCGCGTTGCTCGCGACCGCGCAGATCGTCGACGCCACGCCGTGGATCGAGTCCAAGTTCTACGGCGCCACCCAGGTGATGGACGAGGCGCGGCACGTCGAGGTCTACTCGCGCTACCTGCGCGAGAAGCTCACCGCGGCCTACCCCGTCAACCGCCACCTGAAGGTGCTGCTCGACCAGATCCTCACCGACTCCCGCTGGGACATGAAGTACCTCGGGATGCAGATCATGGTGGAGGGGCTCGCGATGGCGGCCTTCGGCTACATGCACAAGATGTGTCAGGAGCCGCTGCTCACCGAGCTCACCCACTACGTCATGCGCGACGAGTCGCGGCACGTCGCCTTCGGCGTCCTGTCGCTGAGCGACTTCTATCACGACCTGCCGGCGCGCGAGCTGCGCGAGCGCGAGGAGTTCCTCTACGAGGGCTGCCGGCTCATGCGCGACCGGCTGCTCATGGAGGACGTGTGGGAGGTGATGGGCTGGCCGGTGGACGAGGTGCGCGAGATCGTGCTCGCGTCGCCGCAGATGAAGCTCTTCCGGCAGATGCTCTTCTCGAAGGTCGTGCCCAACGTGAAGCGGCTCGGACTCCTCTCGCCATACGTCCGGGAGCGCTTCGCCGAGCTCGACATCCTGCAGTTCGAGAACGAGGAGCCGTCGGCCTGAAGCTCGCGCGGCGCGCCGCCCCGTGGGCGGTCACGCTCGCCATCTTCGCGTTTCTGTTCTGGCGCATCCCGGTCGGGCGAGTCGTCGACACGCTCGCCGGAGCGCGGTGGGGATGGTACGTCCTGCTGCTCCTGCCCTATTCCGTCTTCTACTTCCTGGTCGACGCGTTCGTGGTGCAGCAAGCCGTAGGCTGGTTCAACGTCCACGTCCCCTACCGCGACATCCTGCCGGTCCGCGCCACGACCTACATCCTCTCGCTCGTGAACACCCAGCTCGGCCAGGGCGGCATCGCGCTCTACCTGCACCGCCGCCACCAGGTGCCGTTCTGGGAGGTGACCGGCACGGTGCTCCTGCTCTCCTTCGTCGAGGTTTACCAGCTCGCGTTCTATTCCCTGGTCGGGGCGCTGGCGGCGGGCGAGCTCGGCCGGGTGGCGCCCGTGGCCGTTTACGTGGTGCTCGCCCTCTACCTCGCCGTCCACCTCTGGTACTTCTCGCGGCCTCGCGGCGGCCGGCTCGGGCAGGCGCCGCTGCTGGCGGCGTTCCGCCGGGCGCGGCCCGCGCACTACCTCCTGCTCCTCCTGTACAAGACGCCGAACCTGCTCGCGGCGGTCACGACGCACTGGCTCGCACTCCCGCTCTTCGGCATGCGGATCCCGTTCACCGCGCTCCTCGCGGGCCTGCCGCTGGTCTTCTTCTTCGCCGCCCTGCCGGTCGCCGCGGCGCACCTCGGGCCGAGCCAGGCCGCCTGGGTCTACATCTTCCGCCGTTACGCGCCGGAAGCCGGGCTGGTCGCCTACAGCCTGGCCGCCCACCTCGCCTTCATGCTGCTGAACGCCGCGATCGGGCTCATCTTCCTGCGCCGGGCCGTGCGCGAGCTCGCCTGACGGCGCCCGCCGCCTGCACGGCCGCCGCGGTGCCGTTGACGCCGAGGACCACGAGCCCGGCGGCGTCGAGCACGGGACCCCAGCCCGGACCGGGCCGCGCGACGACGGCCGCCAGCAGGCCGGCGAGCAGGTAGTTGCAGACGCCGGCCGCGTGGCCGATTCGCGTGTACGCGCGCGCCGCCTCGGCCCGCCCGGCCGCCGAGGCGAGGGCGTAGGCGCCGAACGAGACCGCGATCGCCACCGGGACGCGCGACTGGAGGAGTCCCAGGGTCGCGCCCGTCGACGCCGCGCCCAGCACGAAGAGCACGTCGGCGGCGTTGTCGAGCAGCGCGCCGTGACGGGTAGCGCCTCCGAGCCGGCGCGCGAGCGGCCCGTCGAGGAGGTCGGTGGCCGCGCCGACGCTCCACAGCCCGAGCGGCAGCCATGCGCCGCCCGGCCGGTCGATCGTGCGCGCGAGCGCGAGGGGCAGCGCCACGGCCGCCCCGACGCGGGCGAGGCTCAAGGCGTCGGCCGCTCGTGACACGGCTCAGCGCTTCGCTCCCTCGGTGACCTCGATCGGCCGGCGGGTGCGGTCGCGCCGGAGCAGCACGTAGAGGGCGCCGGCCCCACCGTCGCACGGCCGGGCCGTCGTGAAGGCGAGCACGACGCGCGCCGGGCGCCCCCGTGCGAGCCACACCTTCAGCCGCTCCTTCAGCACCGGCATCTGGTCCTTCGAGTTGAGACCGCGGCCGTGGACGATCAGGACGCAGCGGAGCCCGGCCCGGACGGCCTCGGTGAGGAAGCGGTCCACCGCCGCGCGCGCGGCCTCGGCGGTCATGCCGTGCAGGTCCAGGTGGGCTTGCCACGCGAAGTCGCCCCGCCTGAGGCGCCTCACCAGGCGTGGATCGAGTCCGACGATGGCGCCCTCGATGTACTCGCGGGTGTCGGCGATGTCGAAGCGCGCCGCGCCCGTGACGAGGTCGGAGAGCAGCGCCAGCGCCTCCGCCTCTTCGCTGACCGGCCGGCGCGATGCGCCCGCGGGGCGCGGCCCCTCGATCCGGTTGCCGCGATCGTCGCCGAGACGTGCGACGCCCTCCATGGCGTGGGCGAAGAGGACGCCCTCGTCGGGGACGGGGGGCGCGGCGGCGACGCTCCGTGGCCGCGGGGGTGGCACCGCACGAGGCGCGCCGCGCAGGCGCTGGCCGAGCTGCGTGAACGGCGCGTTGAGCCGCACCCGCTTCGGGACCGGGACCGCGCGATCACTCCGGGTGCGCTGCCGATCGCGGGCCACGACCGCGATGTAGCACACCGGGCCGGAGCGCTACAGGGCGCTGCCCTGCCGGGCGCCCGACGCGCGACGCAAGCGGACGGGGATGCGCACGCGGAAACGGCTGCCGGCCCCCCACTCGCTCTCGACCTCCACCTCGCCGCCCAGCTGCTCGACGAGTCGCTTGACGATGTAGAGCCCGAGGCCGACGCCGCCGTGGCGGCGGGTGTTGGCGGTCTCAACCTGCCGGAACATCTCGAAGATGACCGGCAGATCCTCGTGACGGATGCCGATGCCCGTGTCGGCGACCGTGAAGACGACGGCGCCGTCGGCCGGCTCGGCCGAGATCGTCACGTGGCCCCGCTCGGTGAACTTGATCGCGTTGCCGACGAGGTTCTTCAGCACCGTGCGCAGCTTCGCCCGGTCGGTCTCCAGCTCCGGCAGGTCCGCGGCGAGCTCCCAGCGGACCTCGACGGCGCGCGCGTCGAGCCGCGCTGCCGTGTCGGCCTCGAGATCGGCGAGCAGGTCCGTCAGCGAGACGCGCGCGACGGACACGTCCAAGCGTCCTGCCTCGAGACGGTTCAGGTCGAGAGTGGCCGAGATCAGGTCGAAGAGCTCGCGGCTGCTGCGCTGGACGCGCGCGATCACGTTCTGCTGCTCGGGCGCGAGCGCCCCGAACGCTTCTTCGAGCAGGAGGTCGGCGTAGCCCATGATCACGTTGAGCGGCGTCCGGAGCTCGTGCGACATGGTGGCCACGAACTCGGACTTGAGGCGGCTCGCCTTCCGCAGATCCGCCACCAGGCGGGCGTTCTGGAGCGCGACCGCGGCCTGATGCGCCAGTCCCTCCGCCAGGGCCGCCTCCCGCGCCGAGGGCTTACGGTCCGGCGTCCAGAGGACGGTGAGGACGCCGATCACGCTCCCACCCCACTCCATGGCGACGCTGAGCTCCGAGTCGCAGCCGAGCCGTGGGACCCAGGCGCGGCCCAGCCGGGGCCCGTCGCCGCCGATCTCGTAGAGCCCGCCGTCACGTCCGGCGTGCCGGACCGCCTCCGCCCGGTCGTCGTCGAGACCGTACACGCCCTCAACGCGGTGGCGCCGCTCGTGCGGGTCCCACAGCACGACGAACGCGACGCCGGCGCGGGTGAGAGAGGCAGCCCGGGAGGCAAGCCGGGCGAGCAGGTCGGCGGGCTCGAGCGCTAGGCTCAGCTCGCGGCCGACGTCGAGCAGCGCGCTCGCGTGCGCCGCGGTGTCGCGCTCCGCCTCCGCGAGCCGCGCTCGCAGACGGTCGATCTCCGCCCGCAGCGCCTCGACGGCCAGGCCGTCGCCGGTGCGGGCGCCCTGCTCGCCCGCCGAGCGCACCTCAGGCGCCGTCCTCGGGGTTGCCGTCCTCGAGCGGGCACCCGAGCTCGGCGGCGAGCTGCTGGAGCGCGCGCCAGGCAAGCTTGCTCGGCAGAACGTGCCCGTTCTCCCACCGGCTGACCGTCGAGAAGGTGACGCTGAGCGCCTGGGCAAGGCCTTCCTGCGTGAGCCCGACGCGCCGCCGCCACTTGCGGATCACCTCCGCGGCCTGCGAGGGAGGCCCGGCCGACAACGTCACCGATGAGCGAGAAGCCCGCATAAACGTCTATGGCCAGAAGCAACCCAGGTGCCACGGAGGCGGGCCTCGAAAAACCGGGCCCCGGCCGGCCCGCCGAAGGCTCCCAAGCGTCACGCACGCGTCTTGCGTCCAAATCATGACGCGCGTGACCCCCGTCCTTGCGGCTCCCGGGGGCCCTTGCTAAGCGCGAGACATGCCCGGCCCGCAGGAGATCCTGGAAGCGCTGCGAAGCGTCAAGTATCCGGGGTACACCCGCGACATCGTGTCCTTCGGGATGGTGAAGGACATCCAGGTCTCGTCGGCGGGGACGGCGGTCCACCTGGCGCCCAGCACGGCGCAGGAGGAGGTCGTCAGGCAGATCGAGGCGGCCGTGCGGGCAGCCGTCGCTGCCATGCCGGGCATCACCGGTCCGGTGACGGTGATCCGCGAGCAGGCGCCGCAGCCCCAGGCGCGGCGGGGACCGCAGCCGATTCCCGGCGTCGGGAGCGTGCTCGCCGTCGCCAGCGGCAAGGGCGGCGTCGGCAAGTCGACCGTCGCCACCAACCTCGCCCTGGCGCTCGCGAGCCTCGGCCAGCGCACCGGCCTCCTCGACGCCGACGTCTACGGCCCGAGCGTCCCCTGGATGCTCGGCATCGAGGACAAGGCGCGGCCGGTTGAAGGCGGACGCCTGGTCCCGGCCGAGAAGCACGGGCTCCGCGTCATGTCGATGGGGATGTTCCTGGGCGACCAGACCCCGGTCATCTGGCGTGGCCCCATGGTGACCAAGCTCATCACCGAGTTCCTCCGCAACGTCGTCTGGGGCGAACTGGACGTCCTCGTGCTCGACCTGCCGCCCGGCACCGGCGACGTGCAGCTCACCCTCACCCAGCAGGTGAAGATCACCGGCGGCGTCATCGTCACGACGCCCCAGGAGGTCGCGCTCGCCGACGTCCGCCGCGGCATCGCGATGTTCCAGCAGATGAAGGCGCCGGTGCTCGGCCTGATCGAGAACATGACCTACCACATCTGCCCCGGCTGCGGCGCGCGTGCCGACATCTTCGCCCACGGCGGCGGCGCCCGCATGGCCGAGGAGACCGGGGTCCCGCTCCTCGGCGAGATCCCGCTGGTGCGCGCGCTACGGGAGGCCGCCGACCGCGGCCTGCCGCTGGTCGCCGCAGACCCGGCCCACCCCGCAAGCCGCGCGTTTCGCGAGGTCGCCGAGCGCGTCCTCGTACGGCTCGCCGCAACACACGAGAGCGCGGCGGAGCGCCGCGGCCTCGACGTCCTGACTTAGATCAGCGAGGGGCTCCCGCCCCTCGCCCCGGCGGGCGAAGCCCGCCGGGTCCTCACTCCCCGCTCGCTTCGCTCGGCCGCGCGCGCGGCGCGCGCGGAGATTCCATCTCGAGTCGAGCTCGCCCCCGCAGGCTTACTGGCGTGCCGGTGCCGTCGCCCCGCGCCGCTCCACCGACGCGAGCAGCACGATGGCGACGCCGACGGTGATGGCCGCGTCCGCCACGTTGAAGGCGGGCCAGTGCAGCCCGCCCCAGTGAAGGTCGAGGAAGTCGACGACCTCCCCGTAGCGCACCCGGTCGAGGAGGTTGCCGAGCGCGCCGCCCAGGATGGCGCCGAGCGCCGCCACGCGCCAGCGCTGGTCGGCGGGCGTGCGCCGCAGGTAGGAGAGCACGGCCGCGGTCGCAACCACGGTCACGGCGAGGAAGAGCGGCAGCCGCACGCCGACCGGGGCCGCCGCCAGCACGCCGAAGGCCGCCCCCGTGTTGCGCACGTAGCTGAGGGCGAAGAAGGGGGTCACCGGGATCGTCTCGTGCAGCACGAGCGTGCGCTCGACCAGGGCCTTCGTCGCCTGGTCCGCGAGCACGACGGCGAGCGCCACCAGTGCAGCGAGACGCACCCTGGGATCACCCGGGAGGCTCACGAGATCACGGCCGCGCAGCGCGCGCAGATGTCGGGATGTCGCGGGTCGTCACCGAGCGCGCGCATGTTCCAGCAGCGCGCGCACTTGCGGCCCGCCGCCCGCTCCACCCGGACGCGCAGGCCCGGCACGACGGGGCTCTCCGGCGCCCCGGCTCCGTCGCCGAGCACGACGCCACCCACGAGGAAGATCTCGGACAGCTCGGCGGCGTGCTCGGCGAGCAGCGTCGCGAGGCCGTCCACGCCGCCGTCCGCCATGCCGAGCACGACGCAGGCCTCGAGCGACTGCTTCACCAGCCCGGCCTTGCGGGCCTCCTCGATCGCCTTGGTGACGGCGCCGCGCACCGCGAGCAGCCGCTCGAAGCGGGCCGCCAGCGCCGGCGCGTGCCAGGCCGCGGGCGGCGCGGGGAGGCCGGCGAGAAACACGCTCGCGGGCTGCTCGCGGCCCGGCGCGTGCGCCCAGACGTCCTCGGCCGTGAAGGAGAGGATCGGCGCCATGAGCCGCACGAGCACGTCGAGGATCGCGTGGAGCGTCGTTTGCGTGGCGCGGCGCTCCGGCCCCTGGGCGCGCTCGCAGTAGAGCCGGTCCTTGCGGACGTCGAGGTAGAAGGCGCTCAGATCCACGCTGCAGAAGTTGTTGAGCGCGTGGTAGATCACGTGGAACTCGTACGCGTCGTACGCCGCGCGACACCGCTCGGCGAGCGCGCGCGTCTGGTGCAGCGCCCAGCGCTCCAGCGCGGGCAGGCGTTCGTACGCCACGGCGTCGCGCGCCGGGTCGAAGTCGTAGAGGTTGGCGAGGAGAAAGCGGCCGGTGTTGCGGATGCGCCGGTAGGCCTCGACGAGCTGTCCCAGGATCTCCTCGGAGATGCGCACGTCCTCGCGGTAGTCCTCGGCCGCCACCCAGAGCCGCAGCAGCTCGGCGCCGTGGCGCCTGATGACCTCCTCGGGCGCGATCACGTTGCGGAGCGACTTCGACATCTTGCGCCCGGCGCCGTCGAGCACGAAGCCGTGCGTGAGCACGGTGTCGTACGGCGCCCTGCCCTCCACCGCGACGCCGGTCAGCAGCGCGCTGTGGAACCATCCCCGATGCTGGTCGCTGCCCTCGAGGTACACGTCGGCGTGGCCGAGCTGCGGATGGCGCTCGACGACCGACCGCCAGCTGACGCCCGAGTCGAACCAGACGTCGAGGATGTCGTCCTCGCGACGAAACGCCTCGCCGCCGCAGGCGGCGCAGCGCGTCCCCGGCGGGACCAGGTCCGCGACCGGGCGCCGGAACCACGCGTCCGCCCCTTCACGCTCGAAGATCGCCGCGACGTGCGTGCAGAGCGCTTCGCTCACCAGCGGCGCGGCGCACCGCTCGCAGTAGAGAGCGACCACCGGCACGCCCCAGTCGCGCTGGCGCGACACGCACCAGTCCGGCCGCGTGGCGATCATGTTGGTGATCCGCTCCCGCCCCCACGGTGGGATCCAGCGCACGCGGTCGATCTCCGCGAGCGCCCGGCGGCGCAGGTCGCCGCGCTCCATGCCGATGAACCACTGCTCCGTGGCGCGGAAGACGATCGGGTTCTTGCACCGCCAGCAGTGGGGGTAGCTGTGCACGAAGACCTCGGAGGCGAGGAGCGCGCCCACCTCGCGGAGCCGCTCGACGATGCGCGCGTCGGCGTCGAACACGCGGAGGCCCGCCCACTCCGGCACCTCGGCGGTGAACCGCCCATGGGCGTCGACCGGCGCCAGCACCTCGAGGCCGTAGCGGAGGCCGGTCTCGTAGTCCTCCTGCCCGTGCCCCGGGGCGGTGTGGACGAGCCCGGTGCCGCTCTCGAGCGTGACGTAGTCGGCGAGGACGACCGGGACCTCGCGCGGCAGCCAGGGGTGCCGGCAGCGGCTCCCCTCGAGGTCGCGGCCGCGGCAGCGTGCGAGCGGCGGCGGCGTCTCGGCCGCGCCGAGTGCGCCTGCCACTGCGTCAGCGCGCGCCGCGGCGACCACGAGCGTCCGCCCGGCGCACTCGATCGCCACGTACTCGTGATCGGGATGGACGGCGACGGCGAGGCTCGCGGGCAGCGTCCACGGGGTCGTCGTCCAGATCGCGGCAGCCGGCGCGCGCAGTCCGCCGAGCGCCGCCGGCAGCGGCGGGACGAAGGGATAGGCGACGTAGACCGACGGCGAGCTCAGGTCGGCGTACTCGACCTCGGCCTCGGCGAGCGCGGTCGCGCAGGATGGGCACCAGTAGACGGGCTTCTTCCCCCGGTAGAGGAGCCCGCCGGCGATGCAACGCCCGAGAACGCGCACCTCCTCCGCTTCGTACGACGGATCCATGGTGAGGTAGGGATGCTCCCAGTCACCGAGGATGCCGAGTCGCTCGAACTCGACGCGCTGGACGGCGACGTAGCGCTCCGCGTAGGCGCGGCAGCGCTCGCGGATCTCGAGCTTGGAGAGCCGTTCCTTGCGGCCGACTTCACGTTCCACCTCGAGCTCGATCGGCAGCCCGTGGCAGTCCCACCCGGGCACGTAGGGCGCGAAGCGGCCGCCCATCGCGCGGTGCTTCACGATGACGTCCTTCAGCACCTTGTTGAGCGTGTGGCCGATGTGGATGTTGCCGTTGGCGTACGGCGGTCCGTCGTGCAGCACGAAGCGTTGACGGCCGGCATTCGCCTCGAGGAGCTTCTCGTAGAGCCGCATGTCGGCCCAGCGCCGGAGGATCTCCGGCTCGCGCTGGGCGAGGTTGGCGCGCATCGGGAATTCGGTGCGCGGCAGGTTGAGCGTCTCCCGGTAGTCCATCGCGGCGGACGGCCACGGTAGCAGCGGCCTTGCGCGCTTTCAAAGGCTCAGCGCGGCGCGAAGGCCGCAAGGGCGCGCGCCACGGCCGCGGCGCGCGGCTCGCCGACCGGGTTCGGGAACACGATCGTGAGCGTCGCACCGGCGGCGCGGTAGGCGGCGACACGCTCCCGGCAGCGCACGGGATCGCCCACCAGCGTGACCGCGTCCGCGAGCGCGTCGCTCACGGCCCGCTCCGCGGCGGCGACGTCGCGCCGCGTCCAGGCCGCGCGGATCGCCTCGACCTCGTCCGCGAACCCGCTCCGGGCGAGCATGTTCCCGTAGAACGGGAGGTTGGCGTAGCGCGCGAGCATGCGCCGGGCCTCGTGCAGCGCGGCCTGACCGTCGTCGGCGAGATAGCAGGTGGTGAAGTGACAGACCTCGAGCGCGGCGCCGTCGCGGCCCGCGCGCGCGGCGCCGCGGCGGAGCGCGACCAGGGCCCGCGGATAGCGCGTCAGCGGGAAGAGGTTGAACATTACGCCGTCCGCAAGCTCGCCCGCCACGTCGATCATGCGGAGCGCGAGCGCGGCGGCCAGGATCCGCGGCGGCACGGCGGGCCTCGGCTGCGTCGGCCCCTTCGTCCACGCCGCGCGCAGCGTGCCGATCACGGACCGCATCGTGCCGACGGGGTCGCTCATGTCGACGCCGAGCGGCTCGTTGACCGCCCGGTGGCCGACGCCAACGCCGAGCAGGAGCCTGCCGCCCGACAGCTCCTGCACCGCTGCGGCCTCGGCGGCGAGCAACGTCGGCTGCCGCAGGTAGATGTTCGTGACCCCCGTCCCGACCCGCAGCCGGCTCGTCGCCAGCGCGACGGCCTCAGCATAGGCGAGCGAGTCGCAGTACGACTCGGGGATGAAGACGGCCTCGTAGCCGCGCTCCTCGGCGTCCCGGGACCAGGAGACGATGTCGCGCGGCGAGGCGTCGCGCAACGGCGAGAAGGCGAGGGCGATCCGCTCCATCGGGCTTCAATAGATCAGCCGAGCCGGTTCGGGGAAGCCGGGGCGGTTGCCGAGCGCGAGCCCGTCCGCTAGGTCGGAGCCGTGGCGACGCGGATGCTCCTGCACTTCCAGAAGGGCGGCTTCCCCGCCTACGAGAAGGCCGACGAGCAGGGCATGCCCCAGCCGTGCGCGCTCGGGCAGCCGTGGGTCAACCCGGACACGCTCCGGACGCTCGCGAAGCTCCGCATCCCGCGCACCGACCCGTGGGGCCGCCCGCTCCCCGGCGAGCCGGATGACCCCCAGCTCAAGCGCATGCGCTGAGCGCGGCACGCGCCGCGGCGTCCTCACGCCCCGCCAGTGGCGGGAAGAGGGCAGCGCGTTGGGCATGCGTCTCCCTGGGGTTGCGGGCTGGCGGGCGGGGGCGAGATGCAGGTCCTGGGGGTTGGTGCGCACTGAGGCCGCGCGATACGCTGCCGGGGCTCGCCGGCTAACGCGCACGGTCCAGCCGCCGGGAAGGCAGAGAAGCTGCCGGAATGACTCGATATCCGCCGAAAGCGGTGAGTACGGCGCTCGGCATTAGGCTGCGAGCGCGGTCAGGGTTTGGGCGTTACACGGAACTGTCCAAAGGGTAGGCGGTTTGCCGAGGCCGAGCGCCGGACATAGCTCGGCGAGGGAGGCGGCGCTCGGCGGCGCGAGCGCGTCGGCGAACCCGCGTTGAACGAAGCCGCGGGGCGGGGGGCAGCCCGCTATGGGGAAAAAGCGCCGGTCGCGTTTCGTTGCGGCGGCAGGGTGCGCGGTCGCGGCGGGATGAGAGGGCCGGTGATGACGGTGGGCGCTGGCGCGGGGCGCTGGGAGCGCGGGCGGCGGAGGAAAGGGGAGATCACCCGGCGGGCGTGGAAGACGCAGAGCGGTGTCGCCACGAGTGGTGGCAAGCGGAGCGGCGTCACGAGGGACTGAGGGATCACGCGCATGCCGATGCGGGCGGGGCCCGTCCGGGACCGGGCGCGCGGGATGGGAGTGGCACCGCGACCATCGTGCCGCGCGAACAGCGCGGGCAGTGAGCGAGATCGAGGCCGGTGAGGCGACGCAGGAGCGTGCGCCAGTCCTCTCGCGGTCCGGGGGTCAGCGGCTCAGCCGGGGTGGCGCCGAGCAGGCGGCGGGCGTGCTCGCGGGCGCGGGACGCCGCCGGGCCCGGCGCGAAGAGACCGCAGTGACGGATCTTGACGAAGCCACGGGGTAGGACGTGGAGCAGGAAGCGGCGGATGAACTCCTCGGGGGCGAGCGTGACGTCGTGCCCGTGCTTGGTCGCGAAGCGCACACTGGTGGCCGTGACGGCGCGCAGGCGGTGATTGGAGAGTCCGACGCGATGCGTGTAGCGGCCGAGGTAGCGGAAGAGCTGGCGCGGGCCCGCGAAGGGGCGCTTGGCGTAGACGATCCAGTCCTGGCGGTAGAGCTGATCCTTGAAGCGGGCGAAGGCGTGGGGGTCGGCGAGCGGGGTGCAGCCGCCGGCGAGGTCGAGGTGGCCGGCGGCGTACGCGCGGGCGAGGGCGGCGAGAAACTTGCCTCGGAAGAGGCGGCTGAGGACGCGCACCGGAAAGAGGTGGCGGCGGGCGGTGGCGATCCACCGCGGCGGGTCGAGCGCGAGGCCCCCACCCGTGACGATGCAGTGGAGGTGGGGATGGAACTGGAGGTCGCGGGTCCAGGTGTGCAGCACGGCGGTCACGCCGAGGCGTGCCCCCAGCCGGGCGGGATCGCGGCCGACGGTGAGGAGCGTCTGCGTGGCGGCGCGGAACAGCAGCGTGAAGAGCCGTCGGCGGTTGCGCAGGACCAGCGGGCGGAGCGTGGCGGGCAGGGTGAAGACGACGTGGAAGTAGTGGCTCGGCACGAGGCGGGCCATGCGCGCCTCGATCCAGCGCGCCTCGCGCAAGGCCTCGCACTTCGGGCAGTGGCGATTGCGGCAGGAGTTGTACGCCGGGCGGGCGTACCCGCACTGGTCGCACACGTCGAGGTGCCCGCCGCGGGCGGCTGTGCGGCAGGTGACGATGGCGCGCATGGTCGCGCGTTGCTCGCGGGAGAGCGCGTGCCGCTGGCGATACTCCTCGCCGTGGGTGCGGAAGATGTCGGCGATGTCGAGTGGCGGTCGAACGGAGCGAGGAGCACCCAGGCCGCGCCGACAGCGCGGCACGCTCGCCTACGCCGGGGGCGGGTCGCAGCGTCCGAGCAGCGCGTCAAGCGGGCGCTGGACGCGGTCGAGCACTTTGCGCGAGACGAAGGTGTAGCGGACCGTGGAACGGATCGAGCGATGGCCGAGGAGATGCTGGATCGTGCGGAGCTCGGCGCCGGCCTCGAGGAGATGGGTGGCGAAGCAGTGCCGGAGCGTATGGGGCGTGACGCGCTTCTCGATGCCACACTGCGCGGCGACGTGGCGGAGCGCCCGCTGGGCGGCGTCGCGCGAGAGCGGCCGGTCGGGCGTGGCGCCGGGGAAGAGATACGGGCCCCGGGGGTGCGCGTGGCGCCAGTAGGTGCGGAGCGCGGTGAGCAGGCGTGGGCTCAGCGTGACGTAGCGCTCGTGGCCGCCTTTGCCCCAGCGCACATGGACGAGCATCCGCGTGCTGTCGATATCGGCGACCTGGAGGGCGCAGGCTTCGCCGATCCGGAGCCCCGCGCCGTAGCAGGTGAGGAAGAGGGCGCGGTATTTCGGGGCGGTGATCGCGCCGAGCACCTGCCCGACCTCCTCGACACTCAGCACGGCGGGCAGCGTCTGCGGCCGGCGCAGGCGCGGGACGCGGGCGGCGAGTTCTGGCTGGTGCAGCGTGATCCGATAGAGGAAGCGCAGCGCGGCCGCATGCACGACCTGGGTCGCGGGCCGGACGCGCCGCACGTCGCCCAGGTAGGTCAGGTACGCGCGGACCTCGTCTTCCCCGAGCGCGGCGGGCGATCGCCGGAAGTGGCGGGCGAACGCGCGCACGCAGCTCACGTAGGCCACGCGGGTCTTCTCGGCATAGCCGCGCAGCCGCAGA
>VBKF01000232.1 GCA_005888095.1 Deltaproteobacteria bacterium
CTCCCGCTCTCGCCGCTCGGCGCGGCGGCGAGCGCAGAGCTGCTGCGCGACCTGCTCGGCGCCGACCCGTCGGTCGCGGGGCTCACAGACCGCATCCAGGAGCGCGCGGGGGGCAACCCGTTCTTCACCGAGGAGCTCGTGCAGGGGCTGGTGGAGACGGGGAGCCTCGAAGGAACCCGGGGCGCCTATCGGCTCCGCACGCCGGCCGAGACGCTCGCCCTGCCGGCCTCCGTGCAGACGGTGCTCGCCGCGCGCATCGATCGGCTGCCCGAGCGCGAGAAGCGGGTGCTGCAGACGGCGGCGGTGATCGGCAAGGAGTTCGCCGAGCCGGTGCTCCGGCGCGTCGAGCCGCTCCCCGAGGCCGAGCTGGCCGCCGCGCTCCGCGCGCTCGCGCAGGCCGAGCTCGTGTACGAGACGGCGCTCTACCCGCAGGCCGAGTACGCCTTCAAGCACCCGCTGACGCAGGAGGTGGCGTACGGCACGCAGCTCGGCGAGCGCCGGCGGCTGGTCCACGCCGCCGTTGCCCGGGCGCTCGAGGCGACCTCCCCCGAGAAGCTCGACGAGCAGGCGGCCCTGCTCGCGCATCACTGGGAGCGCGCGGGGGAGGCACTGACCGCGGCCGACTGGCACCGCCGCGCGGCCGAGTGGGCGGGCGCGCGGGACCGCGAGGCGATGAACCGCCACTGGGCGCGTGTGCGGGAGCTGCTGGCGGACGTTCCCGCGTCGCCGGAGACGCTCGCGCTCGGCCTCGTCGCGCGCACGCGCATGCTCAACAATACCGTCATGCTCGGCGACGTGGGCGTGGGTGCCTCCGTCCTCTTCGCCGAGGGGATGGAGTTGGCTGCTCGCCTCGAGGGTGCGGCCCCGCGCGTCATCCTACTCAGCCAGTACGGCGCGGCACGCGTGACCGCCGGCGCCATGGAAGAAGGCCTCGCGCGCCTGAGCGAAGGCGTTGCGCTGGCCGACCGATCAGGAGATCCGTTCCTGCGCTTCTTTGCGAGGGGCGCGTTCACCTTCATGCTTCTCATGGCCGGGCGGCTGCGGGAGAGCGTCGCGAGCGAGGCGGAGGCCGAGGCCCTGAGCGGAGGCGACGCGGGCCTCGGGGCGGAAATCACGGGGTTCAGCCCGTACTGCGTTGATCTGGCGGCCCGCGGTGCGGCAACCGGGTGGCTCGGGCGCCCCCTGGACGGCGCGCGCGTGGTCGAGCAGGCGATCGAGATCGCGCGGCGGCGCCGGGACGCGGAGGCGACCGTGCTGGCGCACACGCTGGCCGTATGGGTGCACGGGATACTCGGCGACGGCGACTCTGGTCTCCGCCACGCCCGGCACGCGGTCGACATCGTCGAGGCGACCGGGAGCGGGGTTTTTCGGGTGTTTGCGCTGGACGGCCTCGCGCGGGCTCACATCCTCAGAGGGCAATGGGCCGAGGCGGCCGAGGCCACCGACGGCGCCCTGACCACCGTACGCGCTCGCCGCAGCGGCTTGCACCTCGAGCCGAGCTGTCTCGCATCGCTCGCCCACGCACGTCTCGGCACCGGGCATCCCGACCAGGCGCGCGAGGCGGCCGAGTCCGCAGTCGCCCTCGCGCGGGAGCGGGGCGTGCGTCTTTTCGAGATCCTCGCGCTTCTCGCCCGGGCGCGCGTGCGCCTCGCGACCGAGGGCGCGCCGGCGCGAGCGCGGATCGAGGCCGACCTCCGCGACGCCGCGGCCCTGATCGATGCGACCGAGGCGCGCGCCTACGCGCCGGAGGTCAACGTCGAGCGCGCCGAGCTCGCCCGCGTCGTCGGCGACGAGGTCGGTCGGCAGCGCGAGCTGCGCGAGGCGCATCGGCTGTTCACCGAGATGGGTGCGACGGCGCGGGCGGAGCAGGTGGCGCGGGAGCTCGGATCGAGCACCGAGTCTACCTCGGGAATTCCCAGCACGAGCCGGACTTGACCGGCCGGAGTACGGCGAGCGGATAAAGCTCTCTTCCCCCTACGCTCAAAAGCGCTGGCCTGGCGCGGCCTTCTGCGCACTGGTTGCACGGTGGTTGCCGTGACGGTCCCCACCGCCCCGAGCCCTGCCGCCCGGCGCATTGCGCGTCATCGGGCGATACGTCACGCGACGGGTTCCGGCCGAGGTCGCCCGCCGCCCGACGAGATCGCCGCGCGCTGGCACCTCCGCCGGCGGCGCGTGTACGCCTTGATCCGTGCCGGTGCGTTGCCGGTGGTTCAGGTCGGTCGCAGCCTGCGGGTGCCGCAGCGCGCGCTCGAGGTCCTTCATCGCCGGTGGTGGCTTGCGGCCGCAGCCGCACTAGGAGGGCGCCCGGTGACGGGTCCCGGTGCGCGTGGAGGCCTTCGGTGAGCGGCCCGGTGTCCCGTCTACCGTCGGCGTCCGGTCCGCGCGTCGAGGTACTCCCGCAGCGCCTCCGCGACGATGTCCTGCACGAGCCGGTCCTGCTCAACCGACAGGATCCGCACGCGTCGCCAGAGCCGGCTCGGCACACGGGCATTCAGCGCGACCAGTGGTTCTGTCGAGCGGCGGGCGCCCGGTCCGCGCGTCGGCCGTGCCATGGTTTCTCCTACCGCCTGGGGCGAAGCCCCGCCAACGACCAGGCCCGCCCCGCATGACCCTCCTCGAGACCATGACGTCGCCCGCCCTCTCACGTGTGCTCCCGGCATCGCTGAGCCTCGGCGGGGCCCGGGTCCGGAGAGCCCCATGCTTCTAGCGGGTCCGGCCGAAACACAAAGTTCCTGGCTGGCTCGCTCCCAACTACGTACCGGTGCCCGCGCACATAGAGAAGAAAAAAATCCTCCTCAGCGCCTCGACGCCCACCGCGATTACCATGCCACGGTAATCTGGTGCTCGTCTGGCAGCGTCGGTAGCCGGTCGGCCCCGAGGCCGTCATCGCGGAGGCGCCGGCTTCGCCGTAGTGGGCGCAGAACCCCCGATACGGGAAACCCCCTCTGGACGGCGCCCAGGTGCCTGCGATACTCGCTTGGCCGTGGGGTCGCCCTACCTGTTGAGTCTTGCCCACGCGCTCGTGTTGAGGCGCATCGCCGACCACCCCGACGCCGATGCCGTCAGCATCTCCGCCGCGCTCCGCTGGCCCCTCGTCGTCGTCGAGCAGCTGCTGGCCGACCTCGAGCAGCAAGGGATGATCGCGCCGCCGACGAGGCACTGAGCGGCGTGGTCGACCCGCGGCAGTACGCCGCCCGCGAGACACTCCTCGATCCGTCCTCGGACCCGCGCCTCCCGGTCCTCGCCGCGAGTCTCGCCCCATCCAACCCCCGCGACTTCCCCCCCGCGCTTTCGACGAGCACCGCCGTCACCTCGAGGTCGAGCGCGGCCTGGCGAGTCTCGCGGGTGGCGAACGGGGGCGCGGGCA
>VBKF01000233.1 GCA_005888095.1 Deltaproteobacteria bacterium
AACCCCGACGGCACGACCGCCGGTGGCATCCAGGACATCTCCGTCGCCGGCCTGGCCTCGCAGGCGCGCGCGACCACGACGGCGACGCTCAAGGGCAACCTGCAGTCGGACGCGCCGCTCATCACGGGCGGCTTCGACCCGACCTCGTTCCAGACCGCCTTTGCGACCAGCAACTTCTCGACTTCGGCGCGCACCTTCGACTCGCTCGGCAAGGCGCACGACGTCTCGGTGTTCTTCACCCGCACCGGAACGAACGCTTGGGACGTCCACTACGGCGTCGACGCCGGCGACACCGGCGGCACGCCGGGCGCGCTCCAGATCGTCGGCAACGGGACGCTCACCTTCAACAGCGACGGTACCGTGGCGACGACGGGCGGCAACACCGCGAGCGTCACGTTCTCCGGGGCCACGGCGCAGACGATCACCTTCAACCTCGGCACCGCCGGCAACCTCGACGGCATGGGGCAGTTTGCCAGCCCCTCGGGCATCAACTTCGTCTCGCAGGACGGGTTCGGCTCGGGCGGGCTCGTCAGCCTGAACGTCGACTCGCGCGGCATCATGACCGGCACCTTCGACAACGGCCAGACCCGGCCGCTCTTCCAGCTCGCGATCGCGCACTTCGCCGCCCCCGAGGGCCTCACCCCCAGCGGCAACCAGCTCTACCGGGCGTCGGTCGACTCGGGCCCGGCCGCCATCGCCACCGCGGGCTCGCAGGGCAACGGGACGATCGTGTCCTCGGCACTCGAGCAGTCGAACGTGCAGATCGCCCAGGAGTTCATCGACCTCATCAGCACGCAGCGGTCGTTCCAGGCGAACGCCCGCGTGATCACCGCGAGCGACTCGCTGCTGGGCGACCTGATCAACATCATCCGGTAGGCCTCAGCAGCAGGTACGGCACACGACGGCCTCCCTTAGGCTTGCGGGGCCTTTGGCCAACCCCGCTCGAGCTGCGCGCGCATCGCGGGCTCGTTGCCCGCGGCTTCCTGCAGCTCGGCAGGGAAGTCGGACATCTCGAACACCTGACGAATCTCGATCTGCGCCGTCTCACCGGGACCGAGCGGATCGGGGCAGCGCAAGGCCCATTCGATCGCCTCTTCCTTCGACTTCACCTGAATCAGCCAGAAGCCGGCGATCAGCTCCTTCGCCTGGGTGAAGGGCCCATCGGTCACGGTGCGCTTCCCGCCGCCATGGAACGTGATGCGCGCGCCCTTCGAGCTCGGGTGGAGCCCCTCGCCCGCGAGCATCACGCCGGCCTTCACCATCTCCTGGTTGAAGTCGTCCATGGCAGCCACGAGCTCTTTGCTCGGGAGAACGCCCGCCTCGGTGTTCTTGTCGGCCTTGATCATCAGCATGAATCGCATCGTCAGGTCTCCTTCGTGCGCCTAACCGCCCGCCATGGCCCCCACCACCAGGAAGGGCTCGGCCCCGGTCGCGACCGTATCGGGCAGCGGGGCGTCCGGCGCCTCGTTGGACAGATCCTCCTCGCAGGCGAAGAACCTCACGAACGGCCGGCGCCGTTGCGTGACGTGGTCGCGGATCGTCCCGCGCAGCATCGGATAGGAGGCCTCGAGCGCGTCCAGGACCGAGCGCTGCGTGACCGGCCCCTCGACGTCGAGCTTCACCTCGCGGTCGACGTGCGCCAGCTTCCGCAGATGTGCCGGGAGCACGACGCGGATCATGGCAGCGTCTGCACTTCGACGGACAGCACGGCCGGAAGATCCCGGACGATGGGAGTCCAGCTGTCGCCGGCGTCGGCCGACGCGTACACCTGCCCGCCGGTGGTGCCGAAATACACGCCGCACGAATCGAGCGAGTCGACGGCCATCGCGTCGCGCAGCACGTTGAGGTAGCAGTCGCGCTGCGGGAGACCCTTCGTGAGGGGCTCCGTCCGCCCGTGCGGCTGCGGTACACGCGCAGCTTTCCCTCGGGCGGATAGTGCTCCGAATCGCTCTTGATCGGGACGACGTAGATGGTGTCCGGCTCGTGCGCGTGCACGTCGATCGGGAACCCGAAGTCGCTCGGCAGGTTCCCGCTGATCTCCTGCCACGACGTGCCGGCGTCGTCGCTGCGCATGACGTCCCAGTGCTTCTGCATGAACAGCACGCCCGGACGCGACGGGTGCATCGCGATGCGGTGAACGCAGTGGCCGACCTCGGCCGTCGGGTTGGGGATCTGCTCGGACCTGAGGCCGCGGTTGATGGGCCGCCACGTCTTGCCGGCGTCGTCGGTCCGGAAGGCGCCGGCGGACGAGATGGCGATGAAGATCCGTTCGGCATGGCTCGGGTCCTGAATGATCGTATGCAGGCACATCCCACCGGCGCCGGGCGCCCATGAAGACGCCGATTCGTGGGTGCGCAGGCCGGGGAGCTCGTGCCACGTCTGGCCGCCGTCGGTCGTGCGGAACAGGGCGGCGTCCTCCACCCCGGCGTAGACCGTGTCCGGATCGGTCAGCGCCGGCTCGAGGTGCCAGACGCGCGCGAACTCCCAGGGGTGGGGCGTGCCGTCGTACCACAGGTGCGTGCCGGTGACGCCGTCGTACACGAACTTGTTCCCCACCGGCTCCCAGCTCTTGCCGCCGTCGTTGGAGCGCTGGATCAGCTGCCCGAACCAGCCGGTGCCCTGCGACGCGTACAGCCGATCCGGGTCAGCGGGTGATCCCTTGAGGTGGTAGATCTCCCAGCCCCCGAAGTGGAGACCGCTGACGTCCCACCGTTCGCGCTTTCCGTCCGACTCGAGGATGAACGCGCCCTTGCGGGTGCCAACCAGTACCCGTACCCGGCTCATCCCTCCCTCCTCAGACTCGCCACGTATGCGGCAAGACGGTCCAGGCAGCTGGTCCAGCCGCCCCGATGCGCGTCGCGCGCCGTGACGCTCTCGAAGACGGCCTGATGCAGGGTGAGCGTCGTCTTCGCGCCGCGTTCGGCGAAGGTCACCGTCACCAGCGTTTCGTGGCCGGGCTTGCCCTCCGCATCCTCCCAGGCCCAGGTGAGCACGAGCCGCTCCGGCTCCACGATCTCGCGATAGACGCCCCGCAGCCAATGGTCGGTGCCCTCGGGCGAGCGCATGCAGAAGCGAAAGGCACCGCCCGGACGAACGTCCATCGTGCATGAAGGCATCGTGAAGCCTTGTGGGCCCCACCAGCGCACCACGCGCTCGGGCTCGGTCCAGGCCTTGAAGACGAGACGGCGTGGCGCATCGAAGACGCGCGTGAGGACGAGCTCCCGCTCCGCCGATTCCGTGGCGGCACTAGTTCTTGCGGCCATGCTTCCTCTCCTTCCTCTGCGACTCGCGCAGAACGTCGTCCAAGCGATCGAAGCTCTGCTCCCAGAAGCGTCGGTAGTGCTCGAGCCAGTCCACAGCCTGCTTGAGCGGACCCGCCTTGAGCCGGCAAGGTCGCCACTGGGCCTCGCGGCCGCGCGCGATCAGGCCGGCGCGCTCCAGCACCTTGAGGTGCTTGGAGATGGCGGGAAGGCTCATCTCGAAGGGCTTGGCCAGCTCCGTGACCGAGGTTTCACCCGAGCTGAGCCGAGCAAGGATCGCGCGCCGGGTGGGATCGGCCAGGGCCGCGAAGGTGACGTTGAGTCGATCGGGCGACATGCGTCGGTGAACTGTGCTGATAAATAACCAGGGGGTTAAGTACGGTGCAGTCCATGCCCTGTCAATCCCTACCGTCGGTACTGGGTCGACGCCGAGATGCATATCAGCCGTAAGGCCCGTCCAATACGCGCATCCAGCGACCCGCCTGCGCCGTTGCGAGTCCACGTCCCGTCTCCGGGCACCGGCTCGTCGCGCAAGCTCCGCTGACGGTCGCACCGTCGCCCGAGCCCCCGCATGCAGAGGGCGAGGCCTGGATCGACCTCTCTCCGCGATCGCTATGATCGCGCGTCGTCGGCCCCGTCAGGGCGACTTCGATCGCCAGCGATCACATCGGCTCAAGCCGCCGCGCCGGCGACCATATGTTTTAGCATCTACTTGACTACAAGCTAGTGAGCTGCTATATGTGCCCTATTCAACCTGTGGCACGGAACGCTATCCAGCTGGAGCTCCACCCTCGCACGTGGGGCGGGAAGCGCCCCGGGGCCGGCCGCAAGCCGTCGGGCCTGAAGGTCGGCGTGCCGCATCGGACCCGGCCACCTCACCACGCGCGCCACCCGTTACACGTGACGCTTCGCGCGCAGCATGGGCTCCCCTCGCTGCGCACCGACGCCGTGTTCTCCGCCGTCCGGCGGGGGCTCGCGCAAGCGTCACGCGGTGGTCTTCGGGTCCTCCAGTTCTCGGTACAAAGGGATCACGTTCATCTCCTCGTCGAAGCGGTCGACGTGCGCGTGCTCTCGCGCGGGCTTCAGGGCCTCGCCATCCGGATCGCGAAGGGCGTGAATCGGGTCCTCAGGCGGCGCGGGCGCGTGTGGGGGGACCGCTATCATGCCCGGGCCCTCCGGACGCCGCGGGAGGTCCGGAACGCGCTGGTCTATGTGTTGCAGAACTGGCGAAAGCACGTGCCGGGCGCGCGCGGTGTGGATGCGCGGTCGTCAGGCAGGTGGTTCGAGGGCTGGCGGACGCCGGTTGAGCGGATCCCGGCAAGTCCGCCCGTGGTCCCGCCCCGGACGTGGCTTGCCGCAGTGGGCTGGCGGAAACTCGGACTCCTCCATGTCGACGAGGGACCGGCAGTGACCCGTCGCGCACGGTGAGCCTCGCAAGGGTTTCGATTGGCCGCCGACCCGCGGCGCCGCTCGCCTCGCGGGCCGCTCAGCGCCCGCGGCGCAGGGCGTCGATGCCCTGAGCGCCCTTGACCGTGATCCGCCAGTGGCGGCTGTGCATGCGCCGGCACTTGAGGATCACGCCGCGCGCGCCGGCGACCCGGCCGGTCCAGCGGTAGGCCCCGTCGCGCGCCGTGGATCGCGCCCAGCCGGCGTCGCCCGCGGGGATGGTGATCTCCACCGGCGCGCCGCCGTCGTCGACGGTCACGCTGA
>VBKF01000234.1:0-2609 GCA_005888095.1 Deltaproteobacteria bacterium
GAAGATCACGTACGCGGCAGCGATCTGGACCACACCGAGGAAGAGGAGGATGCCGCCCGAGCGCGCCGAGACGCCGAACACCGGGCCGACGAACGGCAGCAGCGCGCCGGCCGCGAGCACGTTGCCGTAGGTGACCGCGGCCTCGGCCCCGATCCCCCGCTCGCGCCGGAGGGAGAGCACGAGCAGGGCGTAGAGCAGGCCCGAGACGAGCGCCACGAGGTCCCCCGCCCGACCGCGGGGGTCGAGCTCGCCGACGAAGAAGAGCGCCATGCCGAGGAACGCGACCGCGATCGCGCCCGCGTCGCGCCGCGAGAAGGGCTCCCCGAGCACGAGCGGCGCGAGGACGAGGATCCAGACGACGCCGCTGTACTGGAGGAAGATCGCGTTGGCCGCCGACGTCCACTTGGTGGCCACGACGAACGTCGTGAGACAGCCGGCGTAGCTCACGATCGCCGTCTGGAAGCCGAGCGTCGCGCGCCAGAGCCGCGGGCGGAAGAACGCCGCCAGCACCACCGCCGCCACGGCCGAGCGGTAGCAGGCGACCTTCAGCGCCGGCTCCGCCACCGCCTTGATGGCGACGCCGCCCGTCGACCAGAGCAGCGCGGCGGCGAGGACACAGAGCGCGCCGCGGCGCTCGTCGGACATCTTGCCGGCGCGTCCGCGCCGGCGCGTGTCATGCGGCTCGCCTATCGAAGCTTGCACGGCCACGAGTGTCGCGGGGCTGCGCAGCGGCGCGGCCCGCCGCTCGTTCGGTTTCTCGCGCCTTCTCCGGCATGGGGGTTGCTCGCGTCAAGCGGTCTCCATGCAGCGGCACGCAGCACTTCGCGCTCTCGCTCTGCTGGTCGTGATGGCCGCCGCGAGCTCGCACGCCTTCGGCTTCACGTGCGACCCCGCGAGCCCGTACATCAGCTTCAACCCCTGCGTCAGCGACACCTGCGACCCCACCAACCCGGCTGCCGATCCCCAAGGCTTCGTGCACACCCCCGTGGACGACGGCACGCCGTGCGACGACGGCAGCGAGTGCACCACCAACGACAGCTGCCAGCAGGGGACCTGCAGGGGCGGCATGGAGGTGGAGGGGCCCTGCGACGACGGCAACCCGTGCACGGCGAACGACGCCTGCGTCGCGGGAACTTGCATCGGGGACCCTCGTCCGCGGGACGGCAGACTGTGCGACGAGCTGAACCCGTGTACCAAGGACGGCGTGTGCCAGGATGGGACCTGCATGGCCGACCTGCTCACCGGCACGCCGTGCGACGACGGCAACCCTTGCACAGCGAACGACACCTGCGAGCAGGGCGAGTGCACCGGCGATCCCTTCTTCGCGGCGGGCGCACCCTGCGACGATTTCGATCCCTGCACGGCGAACGACGTCTGCGTCGCCGGCATCTGCAGCGGCGACCCCGAGCCCGACGGGGCACAGTGCGACGACGGCAACCCGTGCACGGCGAACGACGTGTGCACGCAGGGCTTCTGTATCGGCGATCCCGGACCCCAGGAAGGCGCGATCTGCGACGACGAAAACCCCTGCACGAGCGGCGACAGGTGCCTCGCCGCCTCCTGCAGCGGCGACCCCGAGCCCGAGGGGGCATCGTGCGACGACGGCAACCCGTGCACGGCGAACGACGTGTGCACGCGCTTCTGGGGCGACCAGGGCGACGAGTTGGTCTGCATCGGCGATCCCGCACCCGAGGAAGGCACCATCTGTGAGGACAACAACCCCTGCACGACGGGCGACAGGTGCTCCGCCGGCTTTTGCAGCGGAGGCGACGCGCTCGACGGGACTGCCTGCGACGATGCCAACCCGTGCACGGCAAACGACACCTGCCAGCAGGGCGCCTGCACCGGCGGCGTGCCCGACCCGGCGGGGACGGTCTGCGCCGACGACGGCAACGCCTGCACCCGCGACGTGTGCGACAGCTCGGCCACTTGTTTCCATCTGCCGGGCAACGCGGGAACGGTGTGCCGCCCGCCCGCCGGTGACTGCGACGCCCCCGAGATGTGCAGCGGGTCGAGCGCCAGCTGCCCGCCGGACGGGCTCAGGCCGGCCGGCGTCGAGTGCCGCCCCGCCGCGGGTCCGTGTGACGAGGCGGAGCTGTGCACGGGCGAGAGCCGCGACTGTCCCGCCGACGGCCTCAAGCCCTCGACCGTCGTCTGCCGGCCGGCGGCGGGCCCGTGCGACCAGGAAGAGCTCTGCACGGGCCAGACCGCCGCGTGTCCCGATGAGATCCTCAAGCGGGGAGGCACCGAGTGCCGGCCCGCCGCCGGCCCGTGCGACATGGCCGAGCTCTGCACGGGGGACAGCGCCGACTGCCCCGAGGACGAGTTCGCGTCCGCGACGGTCGAGTGCCGCCCGGCGGCCGGCGAATGCGACGTCGCCGAGTTCTGCACGGGCCAGGACGCGGCGTGCCCACCCGACGCGAAGAGGACCGACGTCTGCCGGCCGGCGGCGGGAGCATGCGATGTCGCCGAGCGCTGCGACGGCGTGAGCGACACCTGCCCTGCCGATGCGCTCCAGCCGAGCACCTTCGAGTGCCGGCCGGCCGCGGGTCCCTGCGACGAGGCCGAGACGTGCACCGGCACGAGCACGACCTGTCCCGCGGATCGCC
>VBKF01000234.1:2805-3181 GCA_005888095.1 Deltaproteobacteria bacterium
GCGTCGAGTGTCGCCCGTCGGCCGGCGAGTGTGACCTCGCCGAGTCCTGCACCGGCCACGATGCCGCCTGCCCCGCCGACGCGAAGAGCACCGCCGTGTGCCGCCCCGCCGCGGGTCCGTGCGACGTCGCGGAGCGCTGCGACGGCGTGACCGACACCTGCCCCGCCGACGGCTTCAAGCCGGCGACCGCGCAGTGCGCAGCCGATATGAACCCGTGTCTCGAGGGCGGCATGTGCACGGGCACGAGCACCGCGTGCCCGAGCGCTCGGCCGAAGGTTGGCGTCGACGCGCTCCTCTGTGCCTTCGTCGTTCAGGCCCTCGAGGTGCCGTCCTGCGGCGGGGAGCCGGTGCCGGCCAACGTGGCGGGACTCTTCGC
>VBKF01000235.1 GCA_005888095.1 Deltaproteobacteria bacterium
GTGTTCGAGCTGAATGCCGGCCAGATGGTGGAGGACGTCGAGCTGGCAGTCCGTGGCCGCGCGCCCGTGCACTCGATCGGCGGCATCAGCCACGACCACTCGGGCTTCGGCGTCGGCCCGTTGCTGAACGTCGAGTACATCCTGCAGCGGATCGAAGACGTCTATTATCGGACGGCAGGCGTATGACGGACGTCCCCGCTTCTTTCGAGAAGGTGTTCGAGGCGCCCGATCTCCTGCTCAGCACGGAGCACTCGCTCTGCCCAGGCTGCGGTGAGCCGGTCGCGCTGCGCACGATCCTCGAGCTGATCCGCGACCTCGGGCTGCGCGAGCGCACGATCTGCGTGGCGGGGATCGGCTGCTACACCGCCTTCCCGATGATCATGGACGTCGACGTCATGCAGGCGCTGCACGGCCGCGCGCCCTCGGTGGCGACGGGCGTGAAGCGCGTGCGCCCCGACGCCTTCGTGTTCACCATGCAGGGCGACGGCGACATGGTGTCGGAGGGACTGCAGGAGGTGCTCCACGCCGCGGCTCGGGGCGAGAAGTTCACCGCCGTCGTGTTCAACAACGCCGTGTTCGGGGAGACCGGCGGCCACATGACCGCCGCGACCGTCCTCGGTCAACACACGAAGACCACCGTTGGCGGGCGCGACCGCGAGCGTCACGGGAGCCCCATCAAGATCGCCGAGCTGATCGCCCAGCTCGACGGCACGGCCTACGTTGCGCGGGCCGCCGCGCACACTCCCTCGGCCATCAAGCTCGCGCAGCAGTACCTGCACGACGCGTTCCGCGCCCAGCTCGAGGGCAGGGGGTTCTCGCTGGTCGAGATCCTCACCATGTGCCCGACCGACTGGTTCGTGATGCCCGACCAGGGTCCGGCCTTCCTAGAGAAGCACCTCGTGCCCACTTACCCGCTCGGCGTGATCAAGGGGTGACCGTAGAGACGGAACGGCGCTCCGACACTCTCGGGCACGACGGCGAATAGCGACCAGCCGTTCAACGGCGGCCGGTTCCGCCGGTCGTCCGCTGTACCGGCGAGTGAGCTCCCTTCCGCGGTTTGGACGCCTTTCGTTTGGCCGGCTCGTGCACGGGGTGCACCCTGGGACGCGGCGCGGGGGAGCCGTGAAGCATGCCCTCGACGCTGATGTCCTCGTCAACTTCCGGCCAGTGGATACCCTGTCCTGCCCCGATCAGCCGGAAGTTGGCACGCTGAGCGGGGGTCGCCTCCGAGAGTCGCCAAGACCACGCCAGGGGAACACTGATGACCCGGCCGTCCGCAAGGGACGCGACGATCTCGTCCTTCGTCACTCGCACTTCGCGGATAAGGGGGTCAGCGCCCACCGCAGTGGTCATACCATGTCTCCATGATCTGCTCGCGGCAGGCAGCCGACGCCAGAGCTGACCTACGAGGGTTCGAAGCCTGGGTATACATGGAACTGCAGCAGATCGTCGGTGATTTCGAACCAAGTGGCCCTCGAATCTACGAATACGTGCCGGTTAGGTCGGACGCCCGCGTCGGAGTCAATTGTGCCGAGCGTGACAATGATAGTTCCGGGATCATCGAGACGTCGGATCACAAGGTGGGAGCCACAAGTGCTGCAGAAGCATTTTCGGCGTTGTGCCGATGATGCGAATTCCGAGAGAAGCTCAGAACCCGCGACCCAGCGGAAATCGACCGCCGCAACCTCCGCGTTGCTCGAAAACGCCGAGCCGCTCGCCTTGCGGCACATGCTGCAGTGACAATACTCGGCAGCGCGGACCGGACCGCTGATCTCGTACCGAACAGCGCCACATAAACAGCCGCCCGTCTTCACCACGAAGTCGGCAACTCGGCGCTCCTGCCACTCAGACTCCGGCCAGCCGGGGGATTTCCCCCGGGCCGTGTTTACGCTCGCCATGTAGTTGAGCACTTCGTCCTGAGCCATTCCGAGGGCTGCAAGGGCACATGCGATTACCGTTCCGGTGCGTCCGGTTCCGCCGGCGCAATGAACGACCACCCCTTTTCCGGACCGTAGCTCAGCGACAGTAGCCTGAACGACGTCGCGAAGCATTGCGGCTTCGCGTTGGGGGTCCTCAGGCTGACCGCCACCAACGAGGTCTTTGAACGCGGCCGCTCGGAGGACACGGAGCGGCGACGGGTCGTACGGAGGAATGTTGTCAGTCAGACACACGATCGATTCGAATCCGGCAGCCGCGACTAACTTCCAAGGCGGTCGGTTAGGGAACGACATGCCCGCGAGGGGTGCCGGCGCCCGGAGCACCTGATAAAAGCGCTGCGGGGTATCGAGCCCTGAAACTGACCGCAACGCTTCGGGCAGAATCGGTTCGACGCTCATCAGTCTCTCCGCATTCCCGAGACCGCATAAGGCGGCCGCTCAGCGGCGGGCCGAAGGCCCGACGGCTGAAGCGGCGGGTTGGGCAGCCACCTTCTCGTAGAGATACTCGGGCGCAAGGTCGGCTCCGGTCTCCCACGCTATCGTGTTCAGCTCCGTATCAAGTCGGAACCGGCGAAAGACCAAAGGGTTCTTGAGGGGCTCGAACACCTCGCCCCCCAGCTCATCGGCTAGGTCGATCTCGCCCTGACGCCCATCGGCGAACCGCAGCCGAATCCGGTAGGCGGCCACGTACTCAGCGCTTTCCAACTTCGGGATCATGTCCTACTCCAGTGGCTCGAGCTTCTGCAGCGGCGCGCGGGATCGAGCCCGAAGCAGGGAAGCCTTGCGTCCTGCAGCACGCCGGCGTAGTTCCTCGCGCGTTTGCCGATCTGGGATCCGTCCATGATGGGATCTCGCCCCGGCCTATTCGCCGTACATCTCCGTGATGACACGGCGCAGGGCCGCGGCTTCGTCCTTGCGGAGTGAGCCGATCTTGTCACCGAGCCGGATCTTGCTCACGGTACGGATCTGGTCCACCGCGACGTCCGCCGGACGACCGCCACACCGCACCTGCAATCGCGACCGCCAGGTGGGATGCAACTCGCTCGTCAACGGGCACACCGTCACCGTCTGCAGGCGTCGGTTCAAGGCGTCCAGGCTGACGATCACCGCTGGACGGGTCTTCGCCATCTCGGCGCCCCGCGTGGGGTCGAGACCCGTCCAACGAATCTCGTAGTGCTTCATCGCCGCTTGCCCGGGCCCGGTCTCGCCCGATAGCGGGTGGCTGGCTCTGCGACTCGGCCTTTCATATCG
>VBKF01000236.1:0-3282 GCA_005888095.1 Deltaproteobacteria bacterium
TGAAGACGTGACGCTCACTTAATAATACTGGGATTCACGGTTGTGTCGTCGGGAGGGCACCCTCACGATTTCACTCGACGCGCCGCAGGCTCAGCGAGACTACCATCCTCGGCAACCGGCGAGACGACCATCCGGCCACAACAGGAGGCATCATGCACGAACCGGACTCTCTGCGCAGTTGGATTCGCGGCACTCTGTGCAACGTGGACCGCTCCAGCGGCGGCGGGCATCGCGAATAGCCCGCTCCCCGTCCTCAGCGCGGGCGCGACCACGTTTCACCTCTACTCGGTGCCGGGAGTCATCAGCTCCGGTGGCCTTAGGACGCGCCTTAGGACCTACTTCTCCTGCACCTCGACCGACACGGCAACGATGCAGGCTGTAGGCACGACAACCGGGGCAAGTTGACGTAACGTCCGAAGTCGGACGTTCCCCCGGCCCCCCCGCGCGGCGCGGCCAGCTCAGTTGGCCGGCATGGGTGTCGATCGGGTGTGAAGTGGGAGCATGCGCCGGTGGGCCTCCAGATGAAGAGAGACGCGCGCGAAAACCGCGCGCGCCTCTCGATGTGAACGTCAACCGCTTCGAGACGAGCGCGTTGGCGCGGCTCACGGCACGAACGGCCGAATGATCGGCGCCGCCGTATCGTTCACGAAGACGTCGAACACCACCCACGTGTCGGAGATCACGAGACCGCCCGGCGGGTCGCTGCCATCCGGTCCCTTCCCGAACGTCGGGTCCCCCGTGTTCGCGACGAGCAGGGACCCTCGCCCATTGAACGCCACCGCGAACGGCCCGTTGATCGGGATGTCGCGCGCCATGTTTTCCTCCGGGCTCGGGAACCTGAGCGCTTCGGTGCCGTTGGGGCGGAGTATCGAGAGCTGCTCCTTCGAGAAGAGGGCGACGTAGAGGTTACCGGAGGCCCCGAAGGCGATCCCGCCGCCTCCGATCACGGGCATGAGCGCGCACGCGACCAACTCGAGGTTGGGGTCGGGTTCGCACGGTGAGATGACGAAATCCGTGTAGCGATGGAACTCCTGAAGGTGGAGAGCGTCGGGGTGGGCGAACGGGAGCCGGTAGATCGCGATCTGCCCTTCCTGAGTGCCCGCCGCGATGTACAGGTTCTGGCCGCTCGGGTCGGCCGCGATCCCCGCGACGTTCGCGCCGTACGTTCCGGCGAGTCGCGGATCGCTGAACCACAGCGACGCTTGGCCTCCGCCGGGCGGCACCCGCCAGATGATCGGGGCGGACCAGTCGCTGACGTAGAGGTTGCCGGCCGCATCGAACACGACGAAGCCGGGCATGTCGGTGAGCGACGTGTCGGTGTTCGTCGGGATCGTGCCGTACACCTGTTGCACGCCCGTGGTGGGGTCGACGCGCAGGACCCTGCCGTTCATATCGGCGATGTAGATCCGACCTTGAGCGTCGAGCGCCATGCCCAACAGGCCCATCAATTGCGCCGGCGCCTGCCGGGGTACAAGGATCGGGTTGATCCCGGTTTGGACGGGGTCGCCCGAATCGAGACGGAAGGCCCAGATCTCATCGCTCGTATCGAAGAGACGATCGAAATCTGCGTTCGAGGTATCGATGTAGAGCGTGTGGCCGTTCACGACGAGCCCGCCCGGGTGCCCGGGGTAACCCAAAGTCGCGAACACCTGGATGTCGCCGATCGGACGCTGCGCCGTCTCCGCTCTCATCGCAGCGGCGATCACGCTCAGTGCGGCGACTACCGCCAGCACTGCCGTCTTCGTCACCACTTTACGTATGGCTGACTGCTGCATTTGCATGATCCTCCTTTCGGGGCATCGCCCGTCGGGAGAGCGGGCCCCTGACTCGGAGGCGCCAGAAACCTTGTAGCAACTTGCTAGACGCGGGATCGTCGGCTGTCACCTCGTGCTCGTCATGGTCGATGTCGTCGTTCGTCACGAAGCTCCCGAAGATTGGACGGTCGTCGAGGCCGTCGTCCGCGACGCGTTTCGCCGCGGCGCCGAGGTGCAGCTCGTGTCGAAGCTGCGCCGTCGCGCCGACGTCTTGTCGATCGGCGCCGTCGCTCACGAACGTCTCCGCCGACGATCCGTAGCGGTCCGCCTTGGCTTCCATGGCCGCCCACGCCTGTGACGCTACGTCGATGATGAAGGCCGCGGCGGTCGGGCTCCAGATGAACTGGTTCGATCCAGAAGGATCGTCGAACAGCAGGTCGGTCGGCTCTGTTGGCTTCGTCCCCGACGTCCCGTACTTCGTTCCGTGGAGCCCGTTGTAGGCCTCGATGAATGTGTCGCCGAGGAGCTCCGCCTCTCCGCCCTTCGGTTCCCCCATGGTCACGACGCTACTACGACGGTCGCCTGTTTGGCACTCCGCACCTCTCAGGCTTCTCGCGCGGCGCACGGGCGCACCGCGGACCGTGAATTTCGCAGACAGGAAACGTCACGGTCCCCGTCGGGGGAGACCCACGCGGCAGGGGCGCAGGGGAGTCCCCCCGAGGCCAGCGATGTCGGTACGGAGTTCGGCTCGCGCGCCGGCCGTCGCCCGCTCCACGCGCGAGTCGCGGGGCGGCGCTGCGGGAGACGGCGACGTGGAAAGCGACGAGCGCTATCGGGCGGGGACGTACCCGGGTGCCGGTCGGCGACGCCCCAGGCTTCGAGCGCCGGCCCCCGCCACCGGCGGCGCCTCGTGCCCGGTGTGCCGCTCAAGAGGGACGCCCGCGGGGTGAACCTCCCTGCACCGCTCGGCCCACTGGTTGCCGCAGCGGCAGAGACGGTTGAAGTGGGCGCCGCCCTGCACGAGGGGGCAGCCGCGGTCGAAGGGGCGCTGGAAGTCGCCCACCCGATCGGCGATGCCTAGGTCTTCTGTGCGCGAAAGCGAAGAACCGATGAAGCGCCTTCCCGGTTGTGCGACGGGAAGGAGGGAGGTGGAACGATGAGGGCACCGGTTTGTGCGCTGGCAGGTGTGGTGCTCGGAAGTCTGGTTGGGACGGCGGTGTGGTCGCTCGATGTACGTCTACCAAACAGAACGATCGCCCGAGCTGCCGTGGTAGTTGATGATGGCGGTGCGGTCCCAAGGTCCAAGTGACGAACCTGCCGCCGCCTACTGGGATCGTGGTCACGGTGTTCGGAGCGAGCGACTGCCCAGCTGGGTTCGTCGTGTTGTACACCGGGATGGCGTACAACTGGGGCGGTTACGGCTCGTCCGAGCCCTATACGGATGGGCAGTGCTGGTAGACCCCGGCACGGCGCGGTGGTGTTCTGAACGATCCCGCGGAGGTTGGTGAATGCGTCGTCTGCCGCGGAT
>VBKF01000236.1:3382-3682 GCA_005888095.1 Deltaproteobacteria bacterium
TGAGCTCCCGCGCGAGAGCAACCCCTGCGGCGATCGACGGTGCCCGGTCGCCAAGGTAGAGCCCGGCCCCGGCGTTCAGCAGGGCCAGATCCATGCGTGGGCCCACTTCGACGCCGGAGAGGGCGTATAATGCCCAAGCCGAGGCGGCGCGTCGGAACGCGGCGCGGGCCGGCGTGGAGGTGCTGGCCACGACAGCCCCGGGGGGCCAGCGCCCGTCTGGCGAGGCTGTGCGCCGCGGGCGCGAAACGAGCTCCTACCCTGAGAGGCTCTCCGCCGCCGGCGACGCCCGCGCGGCCGGCA
>VBKF01000237.1 GCA_005888095.1 Deltaproteobacteria bacterium
AGCCGAAGAGGTTGCAGACCTCGGCGAGCTCCTTGGCGGCGCGCAGCGCGGCAGGGTTGTCGGAGTCGAAGTTGTCGCCGTCCGAGCAGTGGAACGCGTAGATGTTCCAGAGCGACGGGTGGTAGCGCGCCTGGGTGATCTCGAGGGCCTTGCTGAAGCCCGAGGAGATGAACGTCCCGCCGGACTCGCCCTTGTGGAAGAACTCCTCCTCGCTGACCTCGCTGGCCTCGGTGTGGTGGGCGATGAAGACGATCTCGACGTTGCGGTACTTGGTGCAGATGAACTGGTAGAGGAGGAAGAAGAAGCTGCGGGCGAGGTACTTCTTCATCGTGTCCATCGAGCCGGACGTGTCCATGATGCAGATGACTACGGCGTTCGACTCCTTCTTCACGTCGGTGATCATGTGGCGGTACGTGAGGTCGTCCTCGTGGAAGGGGAAGCGCCGCTCCGTGCCCGGCGTGACCTCGGCCGTCACCCGGACCGCGTCCTTCTCGCGGGCCAGGCGGGAGGCGGAGGTGGCGAGCTTGCGCCGGACGCGCTCACGCGCTGTGCGCCGCTTGTCGAGCCGGACGCGGATACCGACCGCGCGATAGCCCTTGCGCTTCGCGATCCGGAAGGACTCCAGCTGGCGGAGCGCCTTGCGCTCGAGGTCGGGCAGCTCGAGGTCCTCGAACATGATGTCGATCAGCTCCTCGAGCGTGACGTCGGTCTCGTAGTAGTCGGAGCCGGGCTGGTCCCCCGCCTTGTCCTCCCCGGCCTTGCCCGGCTGCTTGGCCTTGCCGACCACCTGGCCGTTCTGCGACTCGCCGGTGCCCTGGCCGACGCCGGGCACGTTGTCGCCGTAGACGAACTTGTACTCGCGGATGCCGCGGATCGGGACCTTGATGACCTTGTCGCGGTCCTTCCCGATGATCGACTCCTCGGCGATGATGTCCGCGATGTTCTCGCGGATCGACTCGCGGACTTTCAGGCGGTGCCGTGCCCGGTCGCCGGCGGAGCGATCGCTCCGTTCCGCGTCGGAGGGGTTGAAGGGCCGGAAGATGGACTCGACGGTGCGGCTCATGGCTGTCGAGCCGAACGCGGTCAGTCCTTCCAGAGGTTGTTCGCGGCGTACTTCAGCACGACGTCGACGCAGCTCTCGCAGTAGCCGGAATCGAGGAGGTTCTTCACCATCGCGTTGTACTTGCCGGTCTGCTCCTCGTCGCGCGTGCGCGCCTTGGTGATGACCCGGCTGATGTCGCGCACCGACGTCATGAGCTTCTTCTCGATCGCTTCCTTGAGCGGCTCGTAGGAGCGGTACGACACGCGGTCGCCCCGGCGGCTCGCCGCCCAGAGGTAGGCGATGACCTCCTGCCGGAACCCCTCGGCGGCGGACCCGATGATCGCGATCTGCTCCTCGATCGACTTGAGGAACCCCTCGTCGGGCTGGAGCTCTTCCTTGGTGTTGCGGTCCTTCACCCTGGTCTTGTTGACGAAGGCCTCGGCGTGGTCGAGGTAGTTCTGGAAGAGCGCCTCGGCCTGCTCCTGGTAGGAGTAGACGAACGCCTTGGTGATCTCCTTCTCGAGGAGCTCCAGGTACTCCTTGTGGAGGACGTCCTGCAGGAACTCGAGGTGCTGCTTGCGGGTGTCGTCGGGAAGGTCCGCCTCCTTCACCATGCTGATGAGCGCCTCGCGCACGTTGATCGGGTTGATGCAGTTGCCCTCGACGTTGTCGGAGAGCGCGTTGTCGAGCGCCTTCATGATGAACCGGGTGGAGATACCCGTCATGCCCTCGCGCTTCGCGTCCTCGCGCAGCTCGGTGACGTCGATCTTCTTCGTCTTGCCCTTCTCGACGACCTCCTCGCCGTTGTAGAGCTTGAGCTTGGTCATCAGGTCGCACTTGGAGGTGGGCTGGAGCCGCGAGAGGATCGCGAACATCGAGGCGATCTCGAGGGTGTGCGGCGCGACGTGCGCCCGGAAGTCCGAGTTCCGGATGATCTTCTGGTAGATCTTCACCTCCTCGGACAGACGGAGGTTGTAGGGCACCTTCACGACCACGATGCGGTCGAGGATCGCCTCGTTGGTGTGGTCGGCCTTGAACTTCTGCCACTCGGCCTCGTTGGAGTGCGCGACGATCACCGTGTCGACGTAGACCATCCCGTGGCGTCCGGGCGCCGGGATCACCTTCTCCTGCGTCGCCGTGATCATGGCATGGAGGTACTCGGTCTCGTTCTTGAAGACCTCGATGAACTCGCACATGCCGCGGTTGCCGACGTTGAGCGCGCCGTTCAGGTCGAGCACCCGCGGGTCGCCCTCCGAGTAGAGGTCGAGCTTCGAGATGTCCTCGCTGCCGATCAGGACCGACGTGTCCTGGTTGTTCGGGTCGACGGGGGGGACGACGCCGATGCCGACGCGGTTGCGCTTGGAGAAGTAGCGGGTGGCGACCGGCACCTCCTCGTAGCGCCCGCTGAACTCCTCCTTCAGCCGGAAGCGGCACACCGGGCAGAGATCGCCCTCGATGTGCACGCCCAGCATCTTCTCGAACTCCTTGCGGAGGTGGCGCGGGATCAGATGGAGCGGCTCCTCGAACATCGGGCAGCTCTCGATCGTGTACACCGGGTCCGAGGCCTCGAGGCCGCGCTGGAGCTTCTCGACGAGGGAGCTCTTGCCCGAGCCGACCGGCCCCATCAGGTAGAGGACCTGCCGGCTCTCCTCGCCCTTGAGCGAGGCGGAGTGGAAGTAGCGGACGATCTGGCCGACCGTCTTCTCGATCCCGAAGAACTCGTCGCGGAAGAAGTTGAAGACCTTGAGCGACTCGTCCTTGTAGAGCCGCTTCACGCGCGGGTCGTCGGAATCGAGGATGTCCTGCGTCCCGACGCGCATGATCGTGTCATAGATACGCGCATGGGAGAGCTTGGGGACGGTCGGGTCTTCGCGGACGAGCTCGAGGTACTCGAGGAAGGTGCCCCGCCAGAGCTTTGACTCCTGCCCGGCGCGGTCTTCTTTGATGATCTGCTCGAAGGAGTGCCTGTTGTCCATTGGCGCGGCTCCTCTGGCTTAGCCGTCTTCCCGCGGCCCCGCCCGGACTATTCTACCAGCTGCGACGGCGAGCGCCCTTCGGAGATCCCCGTACATGATGTCCCGCACCCTCGGGGCTGCAAGGGCCGTACCGGTCAGCGCGCTGCACCGCTTCCGGGGCATCGGAGAAGAGAGAAGAGTGTCGGGATCAAAGTGCTGGGGCTGAAGGATCGCAACCTCCCGTCATCTCGTGGCCCAGCCTCCCCTCCACCGCACTCCGGCCGTCGGTCCACTGTATCCGGGTCAGCCCAACACGCAACTCGGGGCGAGGGTACCGTCCAGGCGAGGGGGTGTCAAGTTTGCACCGTTCCTGCGCACTTCTCGACACAACGCGCCGCGCAACCCGGACGGCGCTCGCTGCCCGCCGCCGCACGGTGCCGACCGACGGCGCTGCGTCGCGAGTGGTCCCAGGGGGAATCGAACCCCCGTTACCGACGTGAGAGGCCGGCGTCCTAGCCGCTAGACGATGGGACCTTCGTGAAAGGCTGAGGAGGGAGGACTCGAACCTCCAATGGCCTGATCCAGAGTCAGGTGGCTTACCAATTAGCCGACTCCTCAATGGCCGACGAACGCTAGCGGAGGTGCCCTGAGGCGTCAAGGCGGAACGGCGTTCGACGCACCCAGGCGCGCGCGCGCCGCGCGCAGCCGCGCGAGCGCGCGTTCACGGCCGAGCACGTCGAGGACTTCGTAGATGCCCGGGCTGACGGTGCCGCCGGTCACCGCGACGCGCACGGGCTGGGCAAGCTTCCCGAGCGCCAGGCCGTGCGCGGCGAGCGTCGCTTGGAAGGCGCTCTCGAGCGCACCGGCGTCCCAGCGGGGCAGGGCGGCCAGACGGCCGATGAGGTCGTCGAGAACGGGTCCGATCTCCGGAGTGAGGTGCTTGGCGGCGGCCTTCGGGTCCAGCTCGACCGTGTCGACGAGGTAGAAGCGGCAGAAGTCGGCGAGCTCGACGAGCGTCTTGGCCCGCTCGCGGAGCGTCTCGACGACCCGCACGAGCCAGGCCCGGTCGGCGGGCACCGGCAGCCCGGCCCGTTCGAGGAACGGCACCACCAGCCCCGCCAGGTCGGCCGGCGGCATCGCCTTCATGTACTGGAAGTTCACCCACTCGAGCTTCTCGGGATTAAAGATCCCGGCCGCCTTGCCGACGTTCTCCAGGGTGAAGTGCTCGATCAGCTCGGCGCGCGTGAAGAGCTCCTGGTCGCCATGCGACCAGCCGAGGCGGGCCAGATAGTTGACCACGGCGTCGGGCAGGTAGCCGAGATCGCGATAGGCAAGGACTGAGGTGGCGCCGTGACGCTTGGAGAGCCGGGCCCGGTCGAGCCCGAGGATCAGGGGAACGTGGGCGAAGCGGGGCGGACTCGCGCCGAGCGCACGATAGAGGAGAATCTGGCGCGGGGTGTTCGCCAGATGGTCGTCGCCGCGGATGATGTGCGTGATCGCCATCTCGGCGTCGTCCACGACGCCGCAGAAGATGAAGAGGGGCGCGCCGTCGGAGCGGACGATGACGAAATCGTCCAGGTCGACGTTCTGGAAGACGACGCGGCCCTTCACCTCGTCGTCGACCACGGTCTCGCCCTCGAGGGGCGTGCGGAAGCGCAGCACCGAAGCGGTCCGGCCCGCCGGTGGCGCGGCGAGATCCCGGCAGGTGCGGTCGTAGGCCGGCCGGCGGCCGGCGGCGAGGGCCGCCCGCCGGCGCGCGTCGAGCTCCTCGGCCGTGCACCAGCACCGGTAGGCCCGACCGGTGGCGAGCAGTGTTTCGGCGCGCGCGCGGTAGAGGTCCAGCCGGGCGCTCTGGTGGATGGGTCCCTCGTCCCAGTCGAGATGGAGCCAGGCGAGGGCGTCGAGGATCGCCTGGATCGATTCGGGGGTCGAGCGCTCCGCATCGGTGTCCTCGATGCGAAGGACGAAGCGTCCGCCGTGGTGTCGCGCGAAGAGGTAGTTGAAGAGCGCCGTGCGGGCGCCGCCGATGTGGAGGTAGCCGCTGGGACTCGGCGCGAAGCGCGTCCGCACGGTCATGAGATCAGGACGTACTCGGAAGGCCGGAGACAAGTCAACGGATTGACACGGCAGGTGTTTTTTTCGCGCGAGTTTGAGACTCCCGAGGTGCGCCTGCATACTGGGAGCGGCCCAGAGAGGTGACGTGATGTTGAAGAAGATCCTGGTGGTGGAGGATAACGAGGACAACAGACGTATCCTCGTCTATCGGTTGCGGAAGATCGGGCAGTTCGACATCCGCGAGGCGGCGAACGGGCTGCAGGCGATCGAGGCGGTGCAGCACGACCCGCCGGACCTCATCTTCATGGATCTCAAGATGCCGGTGATGGACGGGTGGGAGGCGACCCGTCGCATCCGGCAGATGGACGTCGGCCAGTCCGTCCGCATCATCGCGCTCACCGCCCAGGCCATGGCCGGCGACGAGCAGAAGGCGCTCTCCATCGGGTGCGACGACTACCTCGCGAAACCCGTCGTCGACCCCGACATCGTGCGACAGAAGCTCGAGCGCCTGATCGGCGCGGCGGGCGCTCCCTGTCACTGAGCCGGCCGGCAGCCGGTCCTCGCCGACTGCGGCGCGATGCCCGCCGCCCACGCACGTAGAACCTTCCTCGGTCACCGACGCGCGCGATCGTAGTTCCGCGCTGCGGCTCACGGTGCCGATCCAGAACGCCCCGACGGCTGACCTCTCGCCCACCCAAGGGTTGCAGCTGCCCGGCGATGCGTGTAAGCGGCGAAATTCAACGCCCGCGAGCCGTTAGCTCAGTCGGTAGAGCATCTGCCTTTTAAGCAGAGGGTCGCTGGTTCGATCCCAGCACGGCTCACTGCACGCCGATGCGTGCCGCCGACCGGGTCCGGGATCCTAGCGCGGGCGGCACTCCGCCTTCCGCGGCGGAGTGCGCTCGCACGCCATGCTTTCCGTGACGCCCGAGGCGACGAATGCGCACGCATTCGTCGTGGCGGCCATGCGTGTGTCGTGCTCGTTCGTCCCGTCGACGGCCCGGCAGACGTCGCGACCGCGGAACTCCAGGCACACCTCGCAGCGTATCCCCCCCTGGCCGAGGCTCGAGTACACGATCAGCGCGCCGAGGACCAGGAGAACGGCCAGCGCGAGCCAGGACGTCGACTTCATGGCGCCACCCGATGATGGCGGTGCTCGCGGCTGCGAGCAAGCGCCGCGCAGATCTCAGGCGGGCGGGGACGGGGGCGGGCTGTCGGCGTCGCGGCGGATGCTGACTTTCACGCCCCGCTCGCCGAGCCACGCAAACTGGTCCATCACCAGCGCGACGGCCGCCTCGTTGGCCGTCGCCTGAACGGTAACTTCGAGGCTCGCGCCGCGGCCCGCCCACAGCGCGTCGTCGGTGATGTTCTGTACGACGTAGGGCGTGAGCGTGCCCGAGCGCTGGACGAGCGGCAGCGCCGGGTCGCCTCCGGCGCGCACGACGCGCGAGGAGACGACCGGTGCCGGGGCCGGCTGCCGGGGCGTCTCGCCTGGCTCGGCGTGAGCGAGCGCCGTCTGCACGAGATCACCATACGTGCGGATCTTCTCGACCGCGCGCTCGGGGATCGCGATGCCGAGATGCGTCTCGATG